>JBLYYW010000234.1:0-7617 GCA_048550155.1 Acidimicrobiales bacterium
CGACAACTGCCACACCTTCCCAGAAATCTCTCACACTAGACGGTGGAGTCGCTACTCTCCGCACTTTTTTGATCCTCGCCATGCTCTGGGTCTATCGAAACCGGTACGAGAGCTTTGACAACTTCTTCGATCGAAATCGCCCCGACAGGAACGTCGTCGTCGATCACCACGGCGACTTGTTGTTTGGCGCTGCGCATCAGTCGGAGCACCTCGATCAGCGGCCGATCGCCACGAACCCCAACCGTGGAGCGGATGAGCGAACTCGAAATGGGTTGATCGAGCTGGTCGTTGTCGAGCCTCAGCAGGTCCTTGGCATGCACGTACCCCTGCATACGACCTTCCGGCCCTCTTCCTTGCACAAGAATTCGGGACACGGATCGATCGCGGACCATACGCCGAGCCTGATTGCCGGTGGCACCTATTCGGACGATGGGGACCTCACTCCAGGGACGGGCGATGTCGAGAATCGGCTGCTGAGCAAAGCTGAGCGCACCGGCCAAGAGGCTGGCATCGTCAGACTCGAGTGCCCCGTGCTCCTGGGACCGGAGAACGATCGATGACAACTCGGCCACTGAATGCGCGGCAACCAATTCGTCCCGGGGTTCCACGCCCAGAAGCCGACAGCCTGCGTTCGCGAGTGCGTTCAAGAACCTCACCACAGGTTTGAAGAGCCACAGAAACGCTGCGAACACATAGACCAGGGCTCGGAGCGTCGGCCCTGGTTTTGCGATCGCGATGTTCTTGGGGACCATCTCGCCCACGACAAGGTGGAAGAAGGTCACGATTGCGAGCGCGATCGCAAAACCGAGCACCTGGCTGAGCGACTCGCTCAGTCTCACGTGAAGCCAGTCCTCGATGGCGTGGCCGATCGCTGGCTCGGCGACGCTGCCGAGTCCCAGTGAAGCCATCGTGATTCCGAGTTGGGCGCCGGCGAGTTGCAGCGACACCTCCGAGAATGCCTTGGTGGCCAGCTGAGCGCCCCGGTTCCCGTTGGCGGCCGCAGCTTCGAAGTCGCTCTTCTTCGCCACCAGGATGGCGAACTCGTACCCAACGAAGATCGCGTTTGCCAAGAGGAGCACAACGGAGAGTGCCAGTTGCCAGGACATCAGCTGTGACCCCGCTCGGGATCGGAAACCACCAGCGATGCGATCCGTCGACGATCCATCTCAGCCACCTCGAGACGCCAGCCCTTGAAGTGAATGTGATCTCCCTCGACCGGCATCCCCCCGAACTCGGCGAGGAAAAAGCCCGCAACCGTTTCGTAGTCTCCGTCTGGGATCACGAGGCCACAGACCTCCTCGAGTTCGCTCCAACCCAGCGACCCCGAGATCAGGTACACGCCGTCGGCCTGGTCCACCATCGAGAGCTCGGCGTCGTCGTATTCGTCGTCGATTTCCCCGGCGATCTCCTCGAGTGCGTCCTCCAGGGTGAGGATGCCTTCGGTTCCTCCGTGCTCGTCGATGACGACGAGCAGCTGGGTCTGCCGTTCGGTCATGTCCGCGATGGCGTCCAGCAGTTCTCGAGTCTCGGGCACGACAACCGGTTCGGTCATCACGTCGCGCACCAACGTGGTGCCCCGCGACGAGACGGGCAGCTCAAAAGCAGCAGTTACGTCGACGATCCCGCGAATGTCATCGATGCCTTCACCAAAGACCGGGTATCGCGAGTGGCCCGACCTGCTCACGATGTCGACCAGATCGGCGATGGTGGCATTCAATGGAAGGGCTCTGATTTGGCCTCGGGGTCGCAGGGCGTCAGCTGCGGTCTTGTCGGCGAAACGAATCGTCCTGGAAAGGAGGGCTTGGGTGTGAGGTTCCAAGGCTCCGTCTGCCCCCGACACCCGGATCAGATAGTCGAGCTCGTCGATCGAAGCTATCGCTGCCACTTCTTCGGTCGGCTCGATGCCGAGCCAGCGGACCGCCGTGTTGGCGGCGCCGTTGAACAGTTTGATCAGGGGACCGAGGAGCCCGTGCACGATGATTGCCGCCGGGGACAGCAACATGGCCGAAGGCTCGGGCTTGGCAACCGCCAGATTCTTCGGAATGAGTTCGCCGAAGACCATCTGGAACACGGTTGCCACGGCCAGGGCGAAGAAGGCTCCTGAACCACCGACCATCGACTTGGTCACGAAACCGAGGACCAAGCTCGAGATCGTGATCCCGAGCTGGGCCCCCGAAAGGTGATACGACATGCGCTTCAACGCGGAGACAGCGGCCTTGGCCGGTCTTTTACCGTCGGCTGCGAGGGCTTCCAGTTTGTTGCGATCCGACGCAACCAACGCGAATTCAACGGCGACAAAGAACGCATTGGCGCCAATAAGGAGGACGGACACCGCCAGCCCGAGGTAGATGTTCATATGATTCGTTCCGATCGTAGACCCTCGGGTCGTCCACACCAGACACCCTCACGGTGAGGGTTAGCCTGAATCGAGCTTCGATGACAGCCGCTGCAACGACCAACAACCGTTCCACCGCACCGGTTCTCGAACTCGAGGACATCACGGTCGTCCGGAACGGCAACACACTGCTGGACGCCGTCTCCCTGACCGTGATGCCGGGTCAACATTGGGTCGTGTTGGGGCCGAACGGCAGCGGCAAGAGCACCCTCTTGGGCGTCGCAGGGCTCGATCTGCATCCCAGCAGCGGGCGGGCGTGCCTACTTGACCACGAGCTCGGAACGTCCGACATTCGGCCGCTGCGAGGAGCGGTCGGGGTATCCAGTTCGTATCTTGCACATCGACTTCGCAGCGAACTGGAGGCTGCCGCCGTTGTGTACTGCGGACGGTATGGAGCCCTCGAGCCGTGGTGGCACAGGTACACCGGCGACGATCACGACAGAGCCTCACAGCTTCTCGGGTTGGTGGGCCTTTCCGGCTTCGACCGCCGACCGTTCGGTTCGCTGTCATCGGGAGAACGCCAGCGGACGCTTCTCGCCCGGGCGCTGTTCAACGACCCCGCCCTGCTCTTGCTCGATGAACCCAATGCGGGCTTGGACCCCGGAGCAAGGGAGGCATTGGTGGCAGTCCAAGTCGACCTTGCCAGCCATAGGCCGGACCGCGCCTCAATCCTCGTCACCCATCATGTGGAGGACATTCCTCGCTCGGCCACCCATCTGCTGGCGCTGGCGGACGGGAAAGTGGTGTCGAGTGGACCGCTCGACGAGACGCTTGACGGCTCATTGATCAGTTCCCTCTTCGGGGTCACCTATCGGCTGGAGAAATCTCACGGTCGGTGGTTTGGAGTGCCGAAGTCCTGAACTACGGCGATCTGATTCGCCGTCTCACCGCTCCGGGTCGACTGATGGAATCTGCGACTCTGCGACCGGCTCCCGGTCTGCAGGTGAGCCGGCCGAGGTCAGCTCGCCTGCAGGGCGGTCATCTGATCCCGGCTCCCCGTCGAGGCCCGAACCTTGTTCCGGCTCCCCCGATTGGACCTGACCGATGGTGGAGCCGTTTGGGAGCAAGGGGGTGCCATCGAACCCGACCACCGGAGCGATCTCGACCCTTTCGCGGCCGATGCCGGCCTGATAACGATCAGAGGCAGCCTGAAGAATCGGATAGGGATTAACCGGTCGACCTCCGTCGGGATGCAACTGTAGGTGCAGATGAGGCGGTGTGCTGATGGCATTGCCGGTCTTGCCAACGTAGCCGATCAGGTCGCCAGCTTTGACCTGATCTCCAACCTGGAGATCAGGATTGAAAGCCATCAGGTGGGCGTAGTACCAGCGACTTCCGCTGTTGCCGAGGATCCATATCTTCAGACCACCGAGCGTGCCAACTCCGATGTCGGTCACCTCGCCGCCTTCGGCCGCTACCAGCCGTTCCCCTTCGGGAGCGAAGATGTCGATGCCCTCGTGCCAGTGCTCATCGATGCTCCCCGGCGCCCGGGGGTAACCCCAACTGTTGATCAAGGGAAGGTCATACTCGCCGTCGATCGGCCAGACGACATCCTCGATGAACGTGGCCGAAAGGTTGTTCCAGGTGGCCAGTTCGAACTCGAGATCTTCTACCAGTCGTGCTGATTTCTCGGCTGTCTCGTTTCCATCGCGGAGCCACTGCCAAACCTGTGCTTGACGGTCATAGAGTTCGAGCGCTTCGGCGGCCAGTCGGTTTCGCAGCCGCGTGTACTCCTCCAGCAGGTCTTGGTCGATGGACAGGGCCTCCTCGACCAGGAACTGTTGTTGCTGATGGCGGAGAATGTCGTCGTGTTCGAGCGATGGGGCCAGGTCGAACGTGTCCCCCTTGACGAAGGTGGCGAGTGCTCGGCGCCGGAGCTGCTCCTCGACCGCGGCGAGCTTTTCGAGTGCTTCGATGGTCTCCGATGACAGCGCTTCTCGTTCCATCGCCAGCTTCTTCTCGTGGAGCCGAAGGCCACGGACCCGAGACACGTTGACCGTATGGTCGACCCGGGCTTGCTCCAGCGCCCAACTGACGCTGGAGACCTCGGAGCGGTTGAGCACATCGGGCTTGAACGCTGGCTGGTTGGCGTACCGGCCTCGCGGCTTAGGCGTACATCCTTGAGGGTCTGAATCCTCGGCGGTGAGGTCCTCAGAGGGCACACATTCGTCCTGGACTTCGGGGTCGTCGCCTGCAGCGGGCTCGCCATCGCCCGGTTCGGGCGGGGTATTCGGATCGAGCTCGTCCGATGCCCCCTCGTTGACGAGGGGGTCCTCGATGACGGGAACCGGGGCGGGGGGTGGCTCCTCCGAGGCCTCCTGAGCAGCCACCGAAGTGGCGGATACCAGCAGGACACACACCGCAAGAGATGCGGCCGACAGCGAGCGAAACGGCCTGTCCATTGCCGGGGAAATTGTCCGGGAAAATCGAATCGTCACAGCAGTCACCCATTTTGCGCGCAAGAACACGCTCTCCAATCGGCTGATCGGCTCCGGGGTGAAGGACCCCGATCAAGCTTTCCCGCCTGTCACACCACGGCACTGCGGCCTCAAAGAGGCTGTACATCTCCCACCGAGACAGCGACTGATCCAGCCGACGTCTCGACCAGGATTTCTCCGGTGTCGACAACGTCTCGTGCCACGCCTGTCGCGGGTCCGTCAGAGGTCTGAAACTCGACCCGTTGGCCCAAGGTGACACACGACGCCCGATAGGCGCTCATCAACGACCTCGGATCGGTGCGTAGATCGGAGAGTCGAACCTCCAGTGCAGTCAACAGACGACCGAAGGCGACCACGTTGGACACGACCGACCGGCCCGTCTCGTTGTCACCGAAGAGTTCTGCGACGGAGATCGCTCTCGAACGAACCTCCGGGTCGGAGCGGACCACCGGCCACAAGTTCAGTCCGACGCCGACAACAACTCCCAGTGTCGGCGGTTCGGGCAGGGGCACCGACTCGACCAGGATGCCGGCCAGCTTGCGCCAGCGATCATCTCGCTGGACAATCACATCGTTGGGCCAGCCCAACCCAACACCGGATTCCGATCCCAGCACCGAAACGACTAGGTCGAGCGTCGCCAAACCCGCCGCGAAGGGTACGAGGGGTAGTCCCGCATGGCCCTCGTCCCAACGAAAGGAAATCGAGCCCATCATCGCTTGCGGGGTCAGTCCGGCTGCAGGCGAGCTCTCCGCCATGTCGTCGTCATGCCAACGCCGCCCCAAACGACCCCGTCCGGCAGTCTGATGATCGGTGAGAATCGCTGTGATCGAGGGGGTTCCCTCCCTCAAGAGAGCCAACAAATCATGGTTTGTGCTGCCCGTCTCGCGCACGTGTCGAACATGAGTTGGCAATTTCATGCGGGCGGTACTTTGCAATCGGCGGTGGAACGGCTAACCATAGGGCGGTGTTCACAAAGGTTCTGATCGCCAATCGTGGAGAAATTGCTGTTCGGGTCATTCGAGCATGCCGAGAGATGGGGATACACACGGTCGCTGTGTACTCCGAACTCGATCGTGACGCGCTGCACGTCCGCCTCGCCGACGAAGCGTTCGCTCTCGGCGGGCAAACCGCAGCTGAGAGCTACCTCAACACCGAAGCGATCCTCAACGCAATCACCACCTCGGGTGCGGAGGCCGTCCACCCCGGCTACGGGTTCTTCAGCGAGAACGCCGACTTCGCCCGCTCGATCGCCGAACTTGGGGTTGCGTTCATCGGGCCGCCGCCCGAGGCGATCGAAGTCATGGGCGACAAGATCAGCGCCCGGGCCGCAGCCGACAAGGTCGACGTCCAGGGTGTGCCAGGTTCGACCGACTTCCTCCACTCTCCAGATCAGGTGACCGAGTTTGGCGAGGAACACGGATGGCCGGTCGCGATCAAGGCCGCCTACGGCGGTGGCGGTCGTGGCATGAAAGTTGTCAGAGAGGCCGAAGAGGCTGCGGAGGCTCTCGAATCAGCGAAACGGGAATCGCTTGCGTATTTCGGGCGTGATGAGTGTTATGTGGAGCGCTACCTCACTGCGCCTCGCCACATCGAGATCCAGGTGATGGTGGACCAGCACGGCAACGGCCTCTACCTCGCGCAACGAGACTGTTCGGCTCAAAGGCGGCATCAAAAACTGATCGAAGAAGCACCTGCACCTGGGCTACCCCCTGAGATCGCCGAATCGATGGGCATCGACGCGGTCAAGGTCGCGCTTGGCTGTGGATACACCAACGCAGGCACGGTCGAGTTTCTCTATGAGAACGGGGCCTACTACTACCTCGAGATGAACACTCGACTGCAGGTCGAACACCCCGTGACCGAGATGGTGACCGGCCTCGACCTCGTGCGCCTTCAGTTGATGGTGGCCTCGGGTGAGGTTCTGCCACTGACCCAGGATCAAGTGCACACCACCGGGCACGCGATCGAAGTCCGTATCAACGCCGAGGACCCAGCCGAAGGTGCCTTCCTTCCTTCCCCCGGGCCTTTGACTGCACTCTCGTTCCCTTCCGGCTACGGAGTTCGCTGGGATGGCGGATATGAGGAAGGCGACGAGATCAGCCAGTTCTACGACAACCTCGTGGGGAAACTGATCTGCTGGGGCGCAACCCGTGACATCGCGATCGCCCGCACGATCCGTGCGCTCGAAGAATTTCGAATCGAAGGTGTCGCAACAACGATCCCAGCCGACCTGGCGATCCTTCGTCACCCCGATTTCGCTGCGGTCAGCCACAGCACCAAGTGGGTGGAGGAGACGCTCGATCTGACCGGTGTCTCGGCCTCCGCCGGGGCGCCGTCGTCCGACGACGATCCCAAGGTGAAGCGCTCGGCAACGGTGGAGGTCAACGGAAAACGCTTCGATGTAGCGATGTGGGTTCCGGAAAGTGAAATCGGCGCCGGCGGCGGCAGCGCCGCAGTCAAAGCCAAACCGCGGCGCAAGAGCTCCGGGAGCGGTGGTGCCGCGGGAGGATCGGGAACCATCACCGCACCGATGCAGGGCACGATCGTCAAGGTCGTTGCCGAAGAGGGTTCGACCGTCGAGGCCGGCGACACCATCGTGGTGCTCGAGGCGATGAAGATGGAAAACAACATCACCGCGGACAAGAGCGGGACCCTGGCCACACTGGCCGTGGAGGCAGGCCAGGCAATCCAGACCGGGGATTTGATCGCCAAGATCGAGTGACCCCACCAGCTTTCCGCCATAGGTCACACGCAATGTTGACCCTTCGCACTCCAGTCGGTGTC
>JBLYYW010000235.1:0-4581 GCA_048550155.1 Acidimicrobiales bacterium
ATTCCGTCGATCTGATGGATCTTGTAGTCAACGCCGACTGGGTCTCAGGATTGCTGTTGGCGAGCACCAGGGTCGCGGGGTTCGTCATCGCATCGCCAATCTTCAAGTCGTTCCCCACGACGGGCCGCACCGCCATGGTGCTAGTCCTCGGTTACGCATTCGCCGAGCCCGTTGCCGAGTCGGGGGACCTGGGCGTGCTACTCACCGCGGGTTTTACGAACGCAGTTGTCGGTCTCACCCTGGGCTTTCTCACCGGGCTGATCTTCTACATCTTCACTGTTGGGGGCAGCCTCATCGACTTCACTTCGAGCCTCAGCGCAGCTGCGATCTTCGATCCGATGAGCAAGGACCGAGTCACCATCTTCGGCCGGATCTTCAACATGCTGGCAATGGCGATGTTCCTGTTGCTCGGTGGTGACAGAATGCTGATCAGCGGCATCGGACTCAGTTTCGAGGCTGTCGAGATAACGGGGACGATCTCGCTTTCCGGGGGTCTTGCCGATGTTGCTGTTGGTTTGATGGGGCGGATGATGATTGGTGCCATTGAAATGGCAATGCCGGCATTGGCGGCGTTATTCATAACTGAGGTCATCCTCGGCATCGCGGCCCGGTTTGCACCCCAATCGAACGTCTTCCTGATCGGCTTGCCCGTCAAGCTGTTTGCCGCATTCGCCAGCGTCAGCGCCGTCCTGCTGCTGGTCCCCGAGACCCTGGACGGTGTGATGGGCATCATGTCCGACACGTTCCGCACCGCCCTTCTCGGCATGTAGCCCCTCGACCACAGTCTTGGTGGGTGGTGACTAGTGCGTGAGGGGTCGGGTTTCTTGATTAGCTCACTTACCTGGGCGTTGTTCTCGCCGACAGTCAAGCGAGGCCGAAGGATCGGCCGAATTGCCGATGGAGTGGCTTGGACTACCGACCGGAGTCGTAGTGGGCCGCTCTTCACAAGATCGGACAGAGAAACCAACTGAGCGGAAGAAGCGCGAAGCTCGCCGCGAAGGTCGTGTGCCCAAGTCCCAAGAAGTGGGCGTTGCTCTCTCGATGGTGTTCCTGGTCCTGGCGATTCGTCTGATTGCCCCCGGCGCCGCCATGGAGATCGCCTCTCGAGCCCGGGCCATTCTCAGCATCTCCGGCACCGGCACCATCCAGCCCGAGGTCGGAATGCATGCGCTGGGCATGATCACCCTCGGTCTTCTCCCTTTCCTCCTCACTGCCGCGGTCCTCGGGATCGCAGGCGGTGTCGGCCAGGTTGGCTTCACCGTTGCCACCAAAGCGGCCAAGCCCAAGCTGTCCAACCTCTCCCTGAAGAAGGGTCTCAACCGCTTCAAGCCCTCGGTATTCGTGTGGGAACTAGTGCGGGCGGTTATGAAAGTTGGCCTGCTGGTGCTGCTCATCTGGGGCCCGCTGCAGGCATGGATGGATCGTCTCGGCGAGCCACTCGGCATCGTCGACGCCATCGCGTTCACCGGTGACCAGGTCTGGCAGATCGTCATCAGGGCTACCGCCTTGGCGGTGGTGGTCGCCGGTTCTGACTATGCCGTCACCCGCTACCGGCAGGGCAAGGAACTGAAGATGACCAAGCAGGAAACCCGTGAGGAGTACAAGAGCTCCGAAGGCGACCCGATGGTTCGTTCCGCCCGCCGGCAACGTGCCCGTGAGATGAGCCGCAACCGCATGATCTTCGATGTGGCAACGGCCGACGTAGTCATTACCAACCCGACCCGGCTCGCCATTGCCCTCAAATACGATGCCGACGAGTTGGCCCCCCGGATTGTCGCCAAGGGTGCCAGCAAGATCGCCGCCAAGATTCGTGCCGAAGCCCGTCGCAACGGCATCCCCCTCATCGAGAACAAGCCGCTGGCCAGGACGTTGTATCGGCGAGTGAAGATCGGTGGGTTCGTTCCCGCCAGCCTGTTTGAGGCCGTTGCCGCCGTTCTTGCGGTCGCCTACCGACGTCGCCCGAAGCGGAGGGTCGCATGAGTCGCTCATCAATCGTCGTCCCCATGACGCTGGTCGGGGTCATCATGATGATGATCATCCCGATCTCAGCGTCATTCCTCGACATGATGCTGGCCGCCAACATCACCCTCGCCGTTCTCGTGCTCCTCGGTGTGATCCTTCTCTCGGACAGCCTCGACTTCTCGGTCTTTCCGTCACTGCTGCTGATCACGACGTTGGCCCGTCTCGCCCTCAACGTTTCCTCAACCCGGCTGATCCTTCTCGACGGAAACGCCGGCAAGGTCATCGACACGTTCGGTAATTTCGTGATCGGGAGTTCGGTCATCGTCGGTCTTGTCGTCTTCCTGATTCTGATCGTCATCCAGTTCGTGGTCATCACCAACGGTGCCACCCGCGTCGCCGAGGTTGCTGCTCGGTTCACCTTGGACGCCATGCCGGGCAAGCAGATGGCAATCGATGCCGACCTCGGTGCCGGGCTCATTGATGAGGCCCAGGCCCGCGAGCAGCGCAAACGTATCGCCACCGAAGCCGACTTCTACGGGGCGATGGATGGTTCCGCCAAGTTCGTCAAGGGCGATGCCATCGCCAGCATCATCATCGTCGTCATCAACCTGTTCGGCGGGTTTGCCGTTGGCATGGGTTCGCTGGGAATGGACTTCTCCGAAGCGGTCAGCACCTTCTCGCTTCTGTCGGTCGGTGACGGGCTGGTCAGCCAGATCCCGGCGCTGCTGATCTCGATCTCAACCGGTCTGCTGGTCACCAGGGTGGGCAGTGACAAGGACATCGGTGCCGAGATCGGTGCACAGCTTCTCGGCAATGCCAGGGCTCTCCGCTTCGGCGGGATCACCATCGGCCTGCTTGCGCTGCTGCCCGGTCTTCCCAAGATTCCGTTCTTCGTGCTTGCCGGCCTTCTGCTGGTCGCCGGTAGCCGGCGGGCCGCTCTCGACGACCTCGAGGCAGAGCCAACCGAAGACACACCAGAGGTGGTCCTCAACCCCGATGACCCCGAAGCCCTCATGGGGGAGATGCGGGTCGAACCGCTCGAGCTGCGACTCTCCTACGACATCCTGGATCTGATCGACCCGTCCAAGAACGGTGACCTGCTGGATCGGGTCAAGTCGCTCCGTCGCCAGATTGCGATGGAACTTGGCGTGGTCATGCCATTTGTCCGCACCCGCGACGACGTTTCGCTACCTCCCTCCACCTACAGCATTGTCCTGCGCGGCACCGAAGTAGGGCGCGGCACTGCACCTCAGGATCAGATTCTGGCGCTGCCGCTTGGCGATGGTGAGGAGTTGCGTGCTCTTGGTGGGCAGGAGACAGTCGAGCCCGTGTTCGGCCTCAAGGCCTTCTGGATACCGGACACCGCCCGCGCCTCCGCTGCGGCCACCGGGGCGACCGCTGTTGACCGTCCCTCCGTCATCGTCACCCATATCGCCGAGGTAGTGCGAGCCAATGCGGCATCGTTGCTGAGCCGTCAGGACGTACAAGCTCTCGTTGATGGGCTGCGCTATGACGAGCCGATTCTGGCGAACGAGGTGGCAACCGACGTTCTGCCGCTCGGCCTACTGCATGGTGTGCTCCGCAAGCTGTTGGAGGATCGGGTCTCGATCCGCGACCTCGGTCCGATTGTTGAAGTCGTCTCGAATCGCGCATCAGAAACCCACTCCACCGAGCAGCTGGCGACCGCGGCTCGGGTTGCCGTCGGCCGGTCGATCGTCGCCAAGATTGCCCCCGACGGTCGTCTCATGGTCATGACGCTTGCTCCCAGCCTCGAAGCCGGCATGCACGAGTCGTTGCGTGAGGTTGACGGCGCCACATTCATAGTTATGGACCCGGCCAAGCTCGACGTGGTTCGGGTCGATGTTGACCATCTCGCCGGAGAAGCGGCCCGTGCCCAGCGACCGGTCACTCTTGTGGTCGGACAGGCGTTGCGCGGCCCGCTGACCAAGACCCTCCGCGGCATGGGACTCGATGTTCCCGTCCTCGCCTACCCAGAATTGCCCCCCGACATAGACCTTGAACCCATTGGAGTCATAGGAGCTGCTCTTGCGAACGCTTGAAACAACAAGGAAAGACCAGATAACCGTTGAGGCCGAGTCGGTCGAGGATGCACTGGCGGAAATCACTGCACAGTTCGGTGAGAACGCCGAGATCATGCGCGCACAGAAGGTACACCGTGGTGGTGTGGGCGGGTTCTTCGCCAAAGAGATGGTGCAACTGACTGCCCGCAGGCGGCGCGATGCCAGTTTGCCAAGCCTTCCCGCTCCGAGCACCGGGATTGCCGATGTGCTCGAACGGATGGCGAAGGATGCCGATGCCGAGGATTCGGACTTCCGCACGGTGCTGCAACGCGAGCTCGCTGCCAGCCCCCCGGCCAACGATGATGGCGAAGCGGTTCCGGTATGGACCGCAACGCCAGCCGAGCCCAAGCTCGCCGGAGGCGAGCCGCTCGCGGCAGCCGAGCCGGTCGCCGCAGACAGCGTGATTCTCCCCATGGCCGAGGAGCTCCGAGACGAGCCAGTACTGCCCCCATTCGCAGAGACAACCGTCGCCCCCGAGGAAGTGCCCTTGCCAGTTGTTGTAGGCCCGGTGTTGCTTGCGTCTCCAGAGCCATTGGCA
>JBLYYW010000236.1:0-18706 GCA_048550155.1 Acidimicrobiales bacterium
GACCGGTCTCCCACCGGCACCGGGCTGTCGGCTCGGCTGGCGTTGCTTCGAGCCAGAGGAGAGATGGAAGTTGGTGACTCCATGACGATGATCAGCGTGATCGGGAGCCAGTTCACCGGAACGATTGCGGCCGATGTCGAAATCGGTGGAGTGCCGGCGATCGTTCCCCGTATCACCGGCCGGGCGTGGAGGACCGGATCGGCAATCTATGAGCTCGATCCGTCCGACCCTTGGCCGCTCGGCTACCGAGTCGCCGACACCTGGCCAATGCAGCCTCGGCTCTAGAACCCGGTCCAGTCCTCCACCGGTCGCCCCAACTTCTTCAGCCTTTGCTCGGCCCACACAGGAATGCCGATTGACTCACCACGCAGGGCCGTCTGAGCCAATGAGCTTTGCTCATCCCAGACATGACAACTGTTGAGGTTGAAGATCATGGCCTCCCGACGTGACTGCTCGTCATCGGCGATCGGATCGACCGGCGAGTTTTCGGGGTCGAGATGGCGCAAGCTCCACATGCTTTGCACTGCGACCGGAGCCATCGCTCGCAGCAGTGCCCCGATGTGAGTGCACCCGTCAACGCCGCCAAATCGTTCGGTTATCGCCCGGCTGAAACCTCGTCCGATCGAGAGACCGATCAGCTGCTCGTAGCTCGATTCGATACTGGTGCAGTGAAGGTGGGGGGTCACTTCCATCACCACAGTGACGTCGGTGATCGTGAGACTTGGCACGTCGAGCATCAGATCAACGATCATCTCATGGATCGGAAGGGGTTCGTCATCCTCGGGAAAGAAGAGCCGCGCCGGCTTCTCGTCCAGGATGGCACCCCGTAGACGCATCGTTCCCGTTTGCTCGTAGAAGGCACGCACGGTGTAGGTCCTGGTATGCATCAGCGGGGTCGCCGGCTCTGGAGGTAGTCGAGTCACGGCGTACAGCATGGGGACGCGGCCTCATCGATGCAACTCTGAGCCACCCGGACCCACAGTGCGTTGAGGAGAACTCCCCTCGGCGTCCTAGTGCGGCGGGTGCACGGCTGCAACACGTCTGCCTATGCAGTGGCGATGCCACTCGGTCGATCTAAGGCACAAGCGGCTCTTGCACATCGCCAAGGCCGGATCTACTGCAAAGAAGGAACCTGACCATGAATTCGTATCTCAAGAACGCCAAGATCAAGGCGCTCACCTACGGCTTTCTGGGCCTCAACGCTGTGGCGTTGTTCAAGGTGAGTGGGTGGACCAACTGGGGAACCTACTGGTTCTGATTCGTACAACTAGTTAATGCAGAGGGCGAGCGCGTCGATACAGGTGCGATCACCCAATGACGCGTAGTTACGCAGTGGCGGGTATTTCTCGCCACTGTTTCTGCGTAGTGACCCCGCACCCATGACCCTTTTCCGATTCAACCAGACCACAGCGTTCGTTGTCGCTGTCGTCATTCTCGCCGGGGCCAGCACTGCGGCCGCCTGGACTTCAGTCGATCTCGAAAACCCGCCAGGTATCGGACCGGCGGTCGCGATCTTCGCGGCACTGCTCCTGTTGCTGGAGTGGCGGCCGTTTCCATCCCTCAGCCAACCTCGCTTGCTGGTGTTCTCGTGGGCCTTCGCCTACTCGCTTCTGTTCCTCATCCCGCTTCCCTACGTGCTGGCGATCTGCGCAGTCAGCGTCTCTCTCGCTCAGGCCGCCAACCGGGTGGCGCCGCTGAAGGCAGTCTTCAACGTGGCCCACTTCCAGTTGGCGGTTGCGTCAGCATGGTATGTGGGTTCCAGGGTCCACGATCCTCTCGCCGTGGCCAACGGTGCAGAGGTGGACCTGATGTGGATCCTCTGCGTCCTCCTCACCTCGGCGGTGGGACTTGGGGCGAGCAGCGTGCTCGTGGGCACCGTCATCGGACTGCACCAGGGCACCACGCTGGGCCAATCGATCAAGAAAACGGTGAACGACAACGCCGAGACCGACGGACCGCTGCTCATGCTCACCCCGATCTTCGTGGTGGTCGGTGTCTACGGGCCGCTGTTGCTCCCTTTGTTGCTCATCGCGTCATGGATCGTGATTCACAGCAGCACCCGGGCGATGCGGAACGAACAGGAAGCGGCCCACGACGAACTGACAGGACTGCCGAACCGTCGAGGGCTACACGAGATCGGAGCTCATGCGCTCCAGGCAGCCGTCAGTAGGAACGGTGCACTGTCGGTCGTTCAGATCGATCTCGACGGTTTCAAGGACGTGAACGATCAGCTGGGACACAAGTTTGGTGACAGCGTTCTGAAGATCGTTTCTGAACGTCTGATCGGTCGCAAACGCTCCACCGACCATCTCTTTCGAATGGGCGGCGACGAATTCGCGCTCGTGCTCGGCGGCTGCGACGGCGACTCGGCTCGACGGATCGCGCATGCCTGTCTCAGTGAGATCGAAACACCCATGAACATCGACGGGGTTCGGATCGCCATCAGCGGCAGTCTCGGACTTGCCACCTATCCCGGCGATGGTCTCGATCTCGAGACCCTTCTCCACCGAGCCGACCTTGCGATGTACCTTGCGAAACGGACCGGGACCGGCGTCGAAGTGTTCTCCGACGGCGTGGGCATCCGGCGGGAGGGGCCAGAGGAACTGCCCGCCCACAACGACTTCCGACCATCGACAGTTACCAGGCCCGAAGCGGCAGACCCCAGTACCGAAGCGGTGTAGGACTTCGACGTGTTTCTAGACTGACAGCGTGACGGTGCGCGATTCTCCAGCTGCCGAAGTCGACATCTCACCTGAACTGGTTCGCTCTCTGCTCGCTGCCCAGCACCCCGACCTCGCCCATCTGGAGATCACATTCCTGGCTCAAGGATGGGACAATTGTCAGTTCAGACTGGGTGACCGGCTGATAGCCCGCCTACCGCGCCGAAAGCTGGCCGTACGTCTGATCGAGCACGAACAGGTCTGGCTTCCGCACCTCGCTCCGCTCTTGCCGCTGCCGATCCCGGCTCCGGTGCGACTCGGTTCACCGTCCGAGCTGTTCCCGTGGCCGTGGAGCATCGTTCCCTGGCTTCAGGGTCGGGATGCTCTTCGATCAGCGGTCCTTGACACGCGGGCGACCGGAGAGCAGCTGGGACAGTTCTTCAATGCGCTCCACCGGCCCGCTCCTGCAGACGCGCCCGAAAACCTGCACCGGGGAATTCCGTTGGACCACCGTGCTGAGCGAGACGAGGCAGCCCTCGTGGCATTGACGAACCAAGGGGTTGTTCCCCCGATGGCCATCGATGTGTGGCGTGTGGCATTGGGAAGCCCTCCCCACGACGGTCCTCCGCTGTGGCTCCACGGCGATCCCCATGCAGGCAACATGATTGTCCAAGATGGGGCGCTCGTCTCGATCATCGACTGGGGAGACATCACCTCCGGTGACCCGGCATCGGATCTCATCGGTTTTTGGATGTTGTTGGATGAACCCGGCCGTCAGGCAGGCCGAGCTGCGCTCGACCACGGCGAGGACACATGGATCCGAGCGAAGGGCTGGGCGGTTGTGTTCGCCGGGATGCTGCTCACCAACTCAGCCGACCGACCCGACTACTACGACCTCGGGTTGCGAACGATCGAGGAGGTCATCAGGTCCCCGGGGTGAACCCGACCGGTCACTCGGTGCTGCGGGTGTGACGGATCGACACGCGTCGGACCCGTGCCCGCTCCCTT
Organism: Acidimicrobiales bacterium; assembly: GCA_048550155.1. Classification (GTDB taxonomy): domain Bacteria; phylum Actinomycetota; class Acidimicrobiia; order Acidimicrobiales; family SZUA-35; genus JABDIY01. The sequence continues at coordinate 3,669 of JBLYYW010000236.1, forward strand.
GCAGGCGTTACGTTGGCCTGGCATGTCTGATCGATTCGCCGCTCTCCGCCAACGCGACTTCAGAACGCTGTGGCTCGGCGGTGTCTTCAGTTTCATGGGTGTCCAAATGCAGTTCTTTCTGCGGGGCATCCTGGCGTGGGATCTGACCGGACGCAAAGACGCTTTGGGTTTGGTGTACTTCGTCTTCGGCGTTGCGCTGCTCGTCTCAACGCCGTTGGGAGGCGTAGCGACCGACCGGCTACCCAAACGAGCGGTCATGCTCGTCAGTCAGATCATCCTGGTGGCCTCGGCCGCATTCATGGGCACGGCAGTTCTGACCGGGCGAGTGGAGTTCTGGATGCTTCTCGGCGCCGGCATCGCCCAAGGCACCGCATTCGGCTTCTTCGGGCCAGCTCGAATAGCGATGGCCAGCGATTTGGTCGGCCGATCCAATTTGGGCAACGCAATCAGCCTGCAATCGTTGGCAATGAATGGCTCCCGAGTCTTCGCGCCGAGCTTCGCCGGCGCTCTCGCGGGCTGGGCGGTTTTTGGCATCGGCGGCGCATATGTCATTGCCGCTGCGCTGTCCTCGCTGAGCCTTCTGCTCACCATGGCCCTGCCGAACCCTCCCGCTGCACTCACCGGCCGGGCTCGCCCATTTGCCGACATCGCCAACGGCGTACGGTACGTGCGCTCCGTGCCAGCCATCCGCAACGTCGTGCTCGCCGCCTTCGCTGTGCTCATGTTCGCCTTCAGCTATGTGAGTTTCGTCCCTGCGCTGATCGAAGGAGAGTTCGGGCTCACTGAAACCGAGGTCGGAATCTTCACCTCCGCATCGTCGGTGGGAGCGCTGATCGCTGGATTCTGGGTTGCCGGTCTGGCCGACTCTCCCCGCGCCCAACACATCATGACCATTGCCGGTGTCTTCTTCGGGCTGATGGTCATGGCACTGGGGGTGGCGCCGATGTTCGGGCTTGCTCTCCTTATCGCCGTCCTGGCCGGCGCTGCCACAACCACGTTCCAGACCCTCTCGAACACGCTTGCACTTCAGAATGCGCAGAGTGAATTCCAGGGCCGGGTTCAGTCGATAATGCAGCTCGGCTTCGCCGGGTTCGGGATGACTGCATTGCCTCTTGGTCTGTTGGCCGAGCGCATCGGGCTACGTCCGACGTTGGTCATCATGGGCGCTATCGCGGCTGGCGCAGTCGGCCTGTACGGTGCGGTCGGGTCCAGGACCGACCGCAGGTCCAGGGCCTCCTTCGATGAGCTGGGGATCGAGCCACAGCTGGTGAAGTGATAGGTCGCCGCATCGCTCCGCCGGATCACATACAGTTTCCCGGGTGCGTGATGCCGAGCTCGACCTGAAAACCACTCCAGCCGATATCGAGTTCGAGTGTCCACGGTGCCGGTCTGTCGTTACCGCACGTCTGTACGGTCCGTGCGAGGCGTGTGCTACGGAGCTGCAAGCGACCATCGTGGGTGTCCGTGACCTCAACGCCGCGGCTCCCGAGTTCGAGCCGAAAATGAATGTCACGCCCAACGCGGTTGCCCTCAAAGACGACTAGGGCCACAGAACCCCACCCTTTGGGCCCTTTGGACCATATGCCCACCGACGCTCAGGGTCACAAGCTGAGTGTCGACGGATCAACCATGGCCACCGAGACCGTTCGTTCCAGCGATGCCGCTGACGACGCGACCCTCGACGCTGCTATTCGGGAATTCAGGATCCACGGGTTTGTGGGGACCTCGGTGCAACTATTGGTGAACGCCACCGGTCGCTCCCGCAGCTCTCTCTACAATCGGTTCGGCGACAAGAACGGCCTCTTTGTCGCAGCGCTCGAACGGTACCTGGAAGAAACCTGCCCTTTCGGTGAGGGCGAAACGACGGTGGCCCAGCTGAGAACCCTGATCGAGTTCCTGCACTCCGACGGCGAGCTGAGTCCTTGTCTTCTCGCCCGAAGTTGTTCGGAACTCCCCGATTTGCCCGAGGCCGCACGCCCGCTCATCACTGCAGCTCTCGAGCGTCAGTGGAACGCAATGATCGACTCCCCTTCCGGTAACGGCGACGTGAACCGGGGCACTGTGGCCCTTGCGCTTCGGCATGGAATCTCTTCGCTCGCAGCTGCCGGGGTCCCGCCAGAGGTCCTACACAGCGCGGTTGATACCTACGTCGGCAACTGAGTTCGACCACAGCATCGACTCCGCTCGATACGATCCCGATATGCGAGCGGTCAGTTTCGTCAACTCAATCCCAGACGTCGTCGAGATCGAGGACCCGGTGCCCAAACCGCGCCAGTTGCTGGTCAAGGTTGCGAGCTGTGGGCTCAATGGGGCCGACATGCTTCAGGCAACCGGCAACTATCCCCCACCGATCGGTGCACCCGACACCCCGGGCCTCGAGCTCGCAGGCACGGTGGTTGCCAAGGGTGAGGACTGCCGCCGCTTCTCGATTGGGGACGCCGTCATGGCGGTCGTCTCCGGTGGGGGCCAGGCCGAGTTCTGTGCCGTCGAGGAGAGCCTGGCTATGCCCGTGGCCGATGTTCATGACCTGTCGGTGATGGGTGGTGTGCCGGAGGTGGTTTCGACCGCCCATGATGCGCTGTTCACCCAGGCCGGCCTCCGAATGGGTGAACGTGTGTGTATCCACGGCGCCGCCGGCGGAGTGGGAACGGCTGCGGTTCAGCTGGCGACGGTCGCAGGAGCCTTGGTCACCGCAACGGTGCGAAATGAGGGGCACCGCGCCGACGTCGCAGCATTTGGAGCTGCCGTCGTCGACCCCAAGGATTTCGTACGCGCCGGGCCATTCGACGTCATCCTCGAATTGGTCGGGGCACCGAATTGGCCCGGGAATGTTCAGGCTCTGGCGGTCGAGGGCCGGATCTCGGTCATCGGCGTCGGCGCCGGTTCGAAGGTTGAGATCAATCTGGTCCACCTGATGGGCAAACGGGCCAGATTGTATGCATCAACGCTTCGGGCTCGCCCGCTCGCACAGCGTGCGACCGTTGCACGGTTGGTCGAGCGGCACGTGATGCCTGCCATTGACCACGGCTCCATTCGAATCCCAGTGGCGGAGCAGTTCTCGCTCGACGATGCCGCGGCCGCCTACGAACGCTTCAGAGCCGGCGCCAAGTTCGGCAAGATCGTGCTCAACCCGTAGTGCTCAGGCGTCAGGCATGCTCGCGCCTCATGAATCACGGCGGCGGCAGAAGCTTGCCGGGGTTCATGATCCCGTCGGGATCAAAGAGCCGCTTCAGTCGGCGCATCATTTCCCACTCGATGGCCGGCTTCTGGCGGCTCACTCGATCTCGCAGCTCCTGCCCGACACCGTGCTCTGCGCTCAGCGTCCCTCCAAGTGCAATGGTGGCGTCGTCGACACGGCGTTTCAGCTCGGCCTTGTTTGCTCGAAAGGAAGAGATGTCCTCAGCGGTGGTCGGCAAGATCATCATGTGAATGTTGCCGTCGCCAGCATGCCCAAACCCGTAGCAGAGGGCGTCTGGCACAAGATCTGCCGCAATCGTTTGAACCACTTTCTGGTACTCGCCGATCTTGTCGAGCGGCACCGCAGTGTCCATCTTGAGACCCTCGTGTTGGGTGTCGCGATAGATGCTCATCGGCGGCAGTTCGTCACGCATCGTCCACAGTTGGACGGTTTGCTGAGGGGTGGAGGCAACAACCGCGTCGCTGATGAGGCCACCGTTGGCGGCGGTCTCGAGGAAGCTGGCCAGCACGTCGTCGACCGGTCGACCCGCTTCGAGCTTGATCAGAGCATAGAATTCCGTGGGCTCAGCGATCGGACGGGGCAGCCCGAAAACCTCGCACACACGGTGCAGACCCACATCGGGAATCAGCTCGAATGCGGTGAGCGACGCAGAAACGTGTTTCATGGCGGACTCGAAGAGGCTGGGGAGACAACCGATGTCAGGGATCGCTGCGAGGGCCGTGATCGAGTGGGGGGTTGCGGGCCACAGCCGCACCTCGGCTCTGGTCACGACACCCAGGGTGCCTTCGGATCCGATGAAGATGTGCTTGAGGTCATATCCCGTTGCGTCCTTGCGCAGTGATCGCAGTCCGTCCCAGATCTGGCCGTCGGGCAAGACAACTTCGAGTCCGAGGATCTGTTCGCGGGTGGTGCCGTATCGCAAGACGTTGATCCCGCCGGCGTCGCAGGCGATCGCACCGCCGATCGTCGCGGTGCCTCTGGCTCCCCAATCGGGAGCGAAGAGTCGACCGGCGGAATCGGCCGCTTCCTGCATCGATTGGATCGTTGCTCCGGCCTGCACCGTCATGGACCAGCGGTCAGGATTCACCGCCTCGATCAGGTTCATCCGTGTGAGGGACAGGATGATCGAAGGGCGTCCGGCGTCGATGGGCGTTGCTCCGCCGGACAAGCCGGTGTTGCCTCCTTGGGGAATGACGCTGACCTCTGCCCTCGAGCAGATGCCGAGCAGCTCTGCCACCTCTCGGGTCGAACCCGGACGCGCCACCGCCAATGCGGTGCCGTGAAACACATTGCGGGGTTCGACGAGGAATGGCTGGGTGTCGGTTCCGACCAGAAGACCGTTGTCGCCCAACGTCGCACGCAGCTGGCTCAGTAGTTGATCGGTCACCGGGTCAGACTATGCCGAAGTGACCGCGGGAGCAGCCGTCGGTTCCCTGCGCTGTAACCGCCTCACAACCGAGAGCAGGGCTTTGGTGTCGCCTGGACGCATGAAGGCGATGTAGCCGATCAACATGCCCGGGAAGAAGTAGCCGAGCCGCATCGCATAGTCGAAGACGAAGTGCATGCCGACCCCGAGCACGATTCCGAGGAGTCGAGTCCGTCGGTTCCACAGCAACAACGGGAGGGTGATCTCCAGCCCGATGGCGACCCACGTGCCGATGTTGCCCATGATGAGGTTCTCTCGGATGACGTCGGGGACGTAGAAACGTTCAAATTCCTCGAGCCCCAGTGCGATGCTGGCCGCAGTGCCGTTGTGCCAGCGGCTTCCGCTTGATTTCTCTATGGCGGTATCCACGTAGATCGCCGTGAGCTGAAATTGCATCAGCCTCAACAGCCAGGCCGGCCCCAACGGCCAGCGGCGACTGCCGTCGGATCGCTTCAGACCTCGAGGCCCCAGCGACAGGTAGCGGGAAGGGGTGAGTACGGCGAACACGGCGAAGTAGAACGCCCACAGTCGAAGGAGGTTGTCGCTGGCGTTCATCAGCACCGTGATGTCTTGTTGGAGAGACATCAAGGTGTAGAAGAGCAGCGGAGCAGCCACCCGCACCAGCTTTCCGCTGATCATCAACAACGCTGCTGCCAGCAGAACCGCGAGGGTGACGACTGCAGCCCAGTCGGCGCGGAACCACTGAAGAAGCCCGGTTCGATAGCCCCCATAGCTCGGCTCGGCAAAGAGGCCGCCGGAGAAGAAGAAGGTCTGGAAGTCGGGAATCAGCGCAAGGCCCCACACCAAAGAGGTCAGGCCCAGAAGGATTCGGATCCAGGTGATGTTGATCGTGGACTTGGGAGCGAACCAGAACTCGTTCCATCGAGAGAGCACGGTGGGAAAGAATCTCATTCCGATGCCCGCCCTGAAGCTGCGGCATCCTCGGCCGGAAAGCGGAGTGTGTAGAACTCTTCCTCGCCCCACTCGGTCTGTTCATTGGTGCCCGGTTCTGGTACCGGCCGAGACAACCGCACGAGATCGACCCCAACCACTGTCCGGTCGGGGAATTGGCGCTGAATCCACTCGGCGGTCGGCTTCCATCTACTCCGATTGTCGTCCTTGCGAACCCGACTCTCGTATTTTCGCCATCGAAACTCTCGATAGGCACCAGCCCAGGGGTCACCGTCAGGGAATTTGTAGCGCTGTACGGTGCCGTCGGCGAATGTGACGTCGGCCTCGACTCGGTAGGACGTACTGACCGGATTGGGAGCGAAGACTCCCCAGTCTTGAGCGATACCAATCGTCCGCACCGGGGGGCTCAACGGTGGCCGCAGCTGATCCCGAATCTCGCTGTCGGGCAGATTCCACACCACCAGGAAGTAGATGCAGGCGGCAGCGAGAATCGACAGGAGCAGCCGCCCCAACCGGGTGTCGACGAACCACCCAGGGTCGTCGGTGTAGCCCTCTTGATCCACGACCGCAGGGTACCCCCAGACCCGATCCGCAGACGATCAGGGCGGCGGGCCACCGAGGCTCTGCCCCGGACAGGTCAGGGTGTGAGAAAGACCTTGCCTCGCGGATCCTTGAGTACCTCGACCAGCCGGGTGGGCGCGTCGGCGATTGGAAGTACGGCGCCGACATCTGTGTGCCAACGACCGTCGGCAAAACGTGCCTGAACTTCGGTGAACACCGCCATCTTGTCCTCCAGTGAAGTCTCGCTCATCCACGGCGACAGCCAGAACCCGCGAATGACCTTGTGCATGAAGATCAGCTCCCCCGGATTCGACATGGGCGGGATCTCCGGGCTCAATGACCCGTAGATCAACCAGGTGCTCCTCGGCCCCATTGCATTGAAGATCTTCGTACTGGTGGAATCGACCACCGCGTCGATGAAAAACTGCGGCGACAGCTCCTTCATCGTCGTCCGGAGTTGCTGATCGAAGTCGTCGTCGGTTTGATTCAGAATCACGGTTGCCCCCAATTCTGTGAGGGTCTCGTTGTGCACGTCCCGCCGGACAATGCAGATGGAATCCAAACCGGCGTCCCTCGCGAGACCGACAATGAACTTGCTGACCTGACTGGCTCCGGCGGTCAGAACGATCCCGGGCGAGCCGTCGGATCTTGCCTGTTCGAACATTGCGGCTGCGGTCAGTGGATTGACGATGAAGCCGGCAGCATCGGGATCTTTCACAGCTTCGGGCATCGGGATGCACAGCAACGCTTCAGCCACTGAGTGACTCGCCCACGTGCCGGTTCCAGTTGGTGTTGCGGCGAAACTGACCCGCTGTCCGATCAGGGTCTGGGCGTAGCTGTCGTTTCCGGCGTCGATGACGGTGCCGACACCTTCGAACCCGGCTGGCTTGCCCTTGATTCGGGGTTGGCCGTACTCGCCCTTGAGGAAGTGAAGGTCGGAAGGATTGATTGGGGCCATGGCCATCTGCACGAGCACCTGGCCCGGCGCGAGGTCGGGTGTCGCGATGTCCGCCAGCTCCAGGTAGGGAGTCATCGATTCGAATCGGATATGCCCCTCCGGGTTCGAAGTGTTGTACCCGTCCTGCTTGACGAGAAGGGCGGAGATCCGGTCTGGTTTCGTCATGCGCTGATCCTAGAACCCTGCGGGCAGAACTAGAGAAGCTGACGGGTGAGTGCAGTCGACGCCGCTGCGAGTACGACGACGATCACGAACGGCAAACGACGCCATAGGGCCAGGACGGCAACGAGCAATCCGACCGCACGGGCATCGATGCTCCACTGACGATCGGTTACGAAGGTCGAGGTGGCAACGAGAGCAGCCAGCAATGGCGCCGGAAGCAGGAGAGCCAGACGGTCAACCCACATGGGGATGTTCCGTTCGCCTCCCAAGACGAGCGGACCAACGGATTTGAATCCATAGCTGATCACCGCAAGGATCAGCACCGTCGCCATCGGAGCTGTCATCGGTGCACCGGATTGGTTCGCCACGGCCGAAACACCAGGACCGCGAGTGCCGAGGCGACTATGGGCACGCCTGCGGGCAGGAATGGCGCTCCGAGCAGCGCTATTGCGGCTCCCAGCACCATGAGCGCCCGCTGCTGGGGGTCATAGATTCTGGTCCACAGCAATGCGACGAACGACGCTGGGATCGTGGCGTCGATGCCGTAGGTGGTCACAAGGTCACCGGCACTACCGAGCAGAGTGAAGCCGAGGACGGTAGAGAGGTTCCACAGTACAAACACTCCGATTCCACCGGCCAGATACCCGAAGCGGCGCCAACGAAGTTCGGTCTGGGCGCTCCCGATCGCGGTCGACTCGTCGATCATCAACTGGGCGACCAGCGCCCGCCACCAGAATGGTCCTTTCAGAGCTGGGGCCATCACCACCCCGAACGCCATCGACCGCATGTTCAAGAGCGCTCCGGCAATGACCGCAGCAGCTACCGAACCGCCGTCGGCCAACACGGTGGCTGACGCGAACTGGGCGCTTCCCCCGAAGACCAAGGCGGAGAAGCCGACCGCCTCGACGAGTTCGAAATCGGCCTCGGCGCAAATGATGCCGAACGCAGCTGCAAACGGTGACACTGCCAGCGAGATCGATCCGGCCTGTCGCAGGATCCGGTTTCTCACCCCTCTGTCGTCCCCGTGCTGGGAGGTCGCTGTCACCGACAGCAGCGTAGTCAGCCCCTCAGAACCTCACCCGGAGCCGGCAGCGTCGTCGCGGTCGCGCGCATCGTCGCGGTCACGAGCAGCGCTGCTGGCCAGCAGATCGATGGCCCTCGCCGCCAGTGGATCCTGAAGTTTCAGGGCATCGGTCACGCCCTCGATCGCTGCGACCATTCTCGTTACCGGATCCGAATCTCCGCCTCCAAGGCGTTGCTGGCGCCTGAAAGACTCCAGAATCTCTTGCCAGCGAGCTTGGTCGTCGATGGAGATGCGGTGGCGGAGTGAGGCCAGCATCAGGAGGTTTGCCTCAGATGCTCCGGTCAGCGACTGGCTTTCGGCCACATAGTGCTCATCGAGCAGTCCCTCGACCTCTTCGGCCGTCATTGCGGGAACGATCTTTGACGCCAGGCGCACCATGTTTCGATAGGACCCCTGCAGCAGGAACGGTGGTTCGGTTCGATAGGAATCTTCGGTGGCGGCAGACTTGATGTACTGGCGGTTGACCTTCAGCACGGTTTCCTGGACACGGACCAGATGGGCCAGGGCCGAAACCATTTCTGAGACCTCGGCCGAACTGTACGAGCCCGTCAAGGTCGACTCCGCCAGGGGTTGGCCGCCCGCGGCTGCCAGAAAGGCCGTGAGATCTTCGGGAGCAGCGTTTGCGAGCGGAGCCAGGACCGGGTTGGCGGTGAGCGCGTTTTCGATGTAGCTACGGGCAAAGACCTCGTCGTTGGTGCCGACGACGTCTCCCAAGTTGTAGGTGTCCGCCCGGTTGGCGAGCATGTCCGGAATCTGGAATCGTTCTCCGCTCTCGGTGTACGGATTGCCGGCCATGATCACTGCGAATCGCTTGCCACGCAGATCGAACGTCCGGGACTGACCGTCCCACACGCCTTCGATTCGACGTTGGGCATCGGTCAGGGAAATGAACCGCTGCAAGAATTCGGTGTTGGTGTGCTGAATGTCGTCAAGGTAGAGAATGACGTTGGTCCCGACAGCAAAGGCGAGGTTGATCCGATCGATCTCGCGAGCTGCGGTTGCACTGGGGGCTTGCGCCGGATCCAGCGATGTTACGTCGTGACCCAACCCTGGCCCCGAGACGTTGACCAATGCCATCCCCAGCCGGTCCGCGATGTACTCGACCAGGGTTGTCTTGCCGTAGCCCGGAGGCGAGAGCAGCATCAGCAGGCCCGATCGGGCACCGGTTTGGTCTTCGGTTGTTCCGATTTGGCGGGCGAGGTTGTCGCCGATCAGGGGAAGGTAGACCTTGTCGATCAACTGGTTGCGAACGAATCCCTCGGGAACCGCCGGCTCCAAATCGTCGATCCGAAGGCTGTCCCGAAGCCCGTCCAGGGTGGCCCGGCGAGCCGTGTTGAAGGTGCGGTAGGAGTGCAGAACAGACCTGACGTGGTGACCGACCTCGGCATACAGTTCATCGACCCTGGCCGACAGCGACCCAGCATCGAGGGTCTGGTGCCGGCCAACCAGCTCTGAGACCGAGAACCCGAGTTCGGTGTTGTAGATGCGGCGAGGTAGTTCCGGTGCGAGCAGGGCAGCGGCGACTTCTGCCACGAACGGGCGCTCGTGCTCCTTGACCGAACGGTTCAGGAAGTCCTCCAGCACTGGTAGAGCCACGGCCACGTCCTGGCCGATCCGATCCAGGACCTCACTGACGTCGGTGTGCTTACGCATCACCTTTGCGAGTCCGGCTGCTGATGGGGTTGTAGCAAAGCTCAGCCCGTCCGGGTGGCGCAGCTCCTCCACGAGATACTCCGCTGCCTCCGGAGAGATTGCAAAATATTTCGCAACGTCTACCGCCATCTCATTGAGCAGAGAGGGTCCGGTGCTCAGGGTCACGGCGGCCTCTCCGAGGTCGAGCCAGCGCTGACGACTCGCTTCACCCGTCCGGTGCCATGCCAGCTGGGCTTCGGCCCGCCGGGTTCCCAAGTTGATCAGCGGTCCCGCAGCCAGGACAACGGGTCCGGCGGTTGCGGCGATTCGAGCGGCGTCGATGTCGTGCACGCCGCGGTCGTATCCCTCGTCCAGCCGTCGGTCGACTTCGGCTTGGACAAGAGGAAGCACCCGGTCGAAGAGGGTCTCGCTCGCCCCGACGTCGGGTGGGGTGAACAGGGCTGCGAACCGGGCCGAGTCCGTCTTCAGGTTTCGAATCAGATCAAAGGCCAGGAACGTCGATCTGTAGAGCGTGTCGGTCTCGCTGGCGACGGGTTGGTCCCACAGCTCACGGGCAGCATCCAGTTGCTCGTTGTGAACGGGCAATCGCAGCTCGGTGCCGGTCAGAACCGCTTCCAGGTGATCATCGGCGGGGACGATCGTCAGTTCCCGCCGTCGCTGATCGACGCTGAAGCGGTGACGACCGAGTTTGACCGCGTCGCCATCGTACAGATCCTGCCGATCTCGAAGGCCCCGCGCTGCACCGTCGCGTGCTGCACCCAACCGAGAACCAAGTTCATCGGCTCGGACAGCCTCCCCGAGGTCTCGAAGATCTTCGACCAACTTGCGAATGCGTTGGACCATCGGGTCAGCGGCAAAGAAACCGTTGATCTGATCCGCAGAGTCCAATTGCTCGGCCCGTTGCGTGACACGTTCGAGGGTCCTGGTTGCAGCGGACACCAGTCGCTGTGAGCGCTGCTGGCGGGCATCTACGAGTTGTTGGCGCTTGGCGCTGAGCGCCTCGGTGACCTGGTCTCTCCTCTGTGCCAGTTCGTCAAGTTGAGACTCGGTCCTGGGGCCCGCAGTCTCCAGCTGCTCGAGCTGCAAGAGCAGTCGAGCGAGGGCATCGTCACAGCTTTCGGGGCTGTCGGCCCGGCCGACCGCAGTTGCGATCGACTGACCGAAGAGTCCGAGCTCGGTGGCGAACGCTGCGCCTGTCTCGGCCTCGATCAACGCAGTGCGGCGGCGGTCAACACCGGCCCTCACTCTGTTGAGTTCGGCCAAGACGCCACTGACCTGCTCGAGCACTTTGGTTCGAACGGTCGGGTCCTCAACCACCAGATCGCTGACCGTCCCAGCTACGACCTCCATCGAGGTAGCGACCCCATCTACTTCGTCCAAGAGTGCCGTGGATGCCACCGAGGAGTCGGCGTCGACAATTCGTGCCTCGATCGCGACGAGTTGCTCGTGATAGGGCGAGAACGCCCCGTCGGTTGCCAGATGAGCCGCTGCGGTCTGGGCTAGCCGGTCATATGCCGCTTCGGCCTGGCCGATCAGCTCGTCGATACGCACCGTATCGATCAATCGCCGATCCCGGGTGGTGTGGAGGTGCCCGATCTGGGAGCGAAGCGCTGCGAGCCCATCGATAAACGCTTCAGTGAATCGAGGAGGATCCAACCGAAGATCCTCGAGGGTTTTGAGCAGTGAGTCCTCAGCATCTGCGAGGACCGCTTCTGCCGCGGCCTTGATTTCGAGTGTTCGCTCGAATTCGTCGATCACCTGCTCGGCGATACGTCGAATCTCGTTCGCAGGCTCGGCTAGATTCCCGACGTCGGAGTCCGCCGACCAATGGTGGGTATCGACGAACCGTCCGGCGGAGGTCAGCAGATCGCCGTACAGTTGGGCGCTGGGCTCGACGGCCGCCACCAACCGCTCCAACGCCAATGCGTCGGCTATCCCGCTCACCAAGGATGCGTTGCCGATCCGGTTGAGTTCGCTGACGGTCCGAGGCTGCGCCTCGTACCACTCGATGGTCGAGAACGGAGTGGACCATATCTGGATTGGGTGTATCCGGGTCGGTTCCGGCTCCTCCCGGAAGACGATCATCGTTCCGTCGCTGAAGAACGTGTGCCCGTGGCAGCTGATCGGGGCAGACACTTCCTGGCGAACGACGTTGTACGGCAGGAGCGTGTTGATCCCGCTCTCGCGCTCATGAAACACGTACAGGGTGTCTTCGCCGTTCGGGGATCTCTCGACCTCGAGCAATTCCATGTCGCCGCTGTCGAGATCGAAGGTCCGGATTTCTCCGGTCTTGAGATAGACCCCGCTCGGGAAGATGATTCCCTGTCCGTCGGGAAGCTGCCGAAAAGCCTGTCCGAGATCGTCGATCCGGACCGCATGCTGGGTCAACAGATTGACGATGTAGTAGCGATGGTCCAGTTCGCCGTATGGAAGGGCATCGAGGAGAACGAAATCGCCCGTCAGGGCATAGCTGATCTGACAATCGGCCAGCGACTGGTCAGCGTGCCGCATAGGGTCGGTGAGCAGTTCGGTACCGGTACCGCCGTCGTCGAGCAAGATGTCCAGAGACCCACCCAACGGGTTGACCACGACCCGGTCACCGATCGCCACGTGAGACGCTCCCACGTGATCAGCGCGGGTGGTGAGTGTCCACTCCACGTCGTGGCGTGCGGGAAACTGATGGTCACGTTCACCGCGGGCATCGAGATATCGAAGTGATCCGTCAGGTTCCACTTGCCAACGAAGCACCCGGATGTCGTTCGGCGCCGATCCGGTCCGAAACACCGCGATCAGGCGGTCTTGTCGCCGATACAGCTGCTGAAGCTGGGTGTCCTTGAAGTAGGTGTGCAGTTCGTCGAAGTCTCGTCGGAAGTGGTCGTCGTCCAGCGCACTGCCGCTGAGACCGGTGGGATTGGGGCTCAGAACCACTGTTCGGGGATCGTCGGCGTTTCGTTCATAGTGGTGAACCGCAAAGACGTCGTCGGTACGGATCTCAGACTTGATACCCGCCGCCACGTTGTAGGCGAAGATCATCTGATCCCCTACGGTCGCAACGTCTCGGGGTACGGCGTTGGCTTCGGTCCGAACTCGTTCCGTGCCCAGGAGTTCGAGCTCGGAAGCTCCGAAGGTGTCCAGCCGTCTCGCATTCAACGCATGAGAACGTTCAGCCAGCTCTGCTGCTGCGGCCTCCAATCGGCTTCGCAGCAGGTCGTAGGTGGATTGGGAAACTGGCTCAGTCATCTCAATCACTCATCGGGGTCAGGCCCCTCCTCAGACGTCGGGGTGTCACCCCCCGAAACGGTGGCACGACTCTAGTTGCCCAGGCGTTTCATGAGATCGGCGACGCTGAGGTCCCGAATTCCTTCCGCCCCCAGGCCGCTGATCGCTTCTGCGAGAGTGGCGATGAGGTCCTCATCACCGTCTTGATAGGGCTCCAGAATTTTGCCGATGGTGTCGGACTTCTGCACCATGCCATCAACCTGCTTGCCTTGGACAATTGAACCGACCAGCTTGTCGACGAACATGTCGGACCCGCCCACGATGTCGATCGTGGCGGTCTCGAGCCCGGCCTTCATCGCGGTTGCCTGGGCGGTGGCGACACCGATCGATGCCTCCACCTCGGCCAGGCGGACCGACGTGTCGGCGTCGAGTCGGCGAATGAACTCTTCGTGCTCTTGCCCGACCCCTTCGAGCTCTCTCATTGCAGCAGCCTTGTCGGTAAGGCCTTTGGCTTCGCCCTTGAGCTTGGCCTCGGTCACCTCGGCTTGGGCCATGCCGGCATCTCGCAGTTTCGCAGCCTCGGCTTCGCCGAGCTCTCGTACCGCTTCAGCCCTGGCCCGGTCGATGTTCACCTCGGCCAGACCCAGTTTCTCATTGGCATGGGCCTTCGCCTCGAGCACCTCGATCTCTGCGAGGCCGGGGGCAGCGGCTTCTGCCTGCACACCTTCGGCCATACGGATCTTCGCTTGAGCCTCCAACTGGCTGGACTCGAGCTCGGCGTTTGCCATGCGGACCTGCTCTTTGGCTCGATGTTCAGCTGCGGCGTGGGAAGCCTCAGCTGCTTTGATGTCTTTGACCAACGCGGCCTGTGCGTCGCCTTCGGCCATGATGACAGCAGCGTCCTTTTGACGGTTGGCTTCCTCGACCACCCGAAGGCTGGCGATCTCCTCTTCCTGGACCGCAACCGTCTTCTCCACAGCAATCCGGCTACGTCGAAGGTCGGCGATGCCGGCCAACTCTTCTTCGAGCGACTTCTCGGCTGCCAACGTTTCGACCTTACGGCTCATGTCTTCGAGCTCGGCGGCCTTGCGGACCCGTTCCTCCTCGACGGCGAGAACCCGCTCACGATTCTTGGCCGCAACTGCGATTTCGCGCTCGAGGTTCTCTCTCTCGATCCCCAATTTCTGGTCGACTTCCAGCGCTGCCATCTCGGCCCGCAAGCGCTCTTCGGACCGGATTGCTTCTGTGGTGGCCTCTTCGCGTGCCCTCACGGTGTCAACCTCGCGACGCTGGCGAGCCTCGGCGTCGGCCTGCTGGCGCTCCAATTCCAGAACGGCCTCACGCGTTTCAACGTTCTTGGCGGTGAGCTGCTTCTGTTCGTCGTTGCTCGCGTTGTTGGTGGCAACGTGCTCGATAGCGGTCAGCTCTGTGATCTTTCGGATGCCCTGCGCATCCAGGATGTTGTTGGCATCGAGCGCTGAAAGCGGCGTCTGCTCCAAGAAGTCGATAGCGACGTCCTCGAGGCTGTACCCGTTCAGATCCGTTCCTATGACCTCGATGATTCGGTCACGAAAGTTGGCCCGTTCGGTGTAGAGCGAGATGAAGTCCATCTGCTTCCCTACCGTCTTCAGGGCTTCTGAGAACTTCGCTGCGAACAGCTCTTCGAGCGTCGCGATGTTGCTGGCCCGATCACAACCGATCGCCTGGGCAACCTTGATGACATCTTCCTTGGCCTTGTTCACTCGGACGAAGAAGTTCACCTTGATGTCGGCTCTGATGTTGTCCTGACAGATCAAACCCTCTGTGCTGCGACGATCGATCTCGATCGTCTTGACGGAGATGTCCATGGTCTCGGCTTTGTGGA
>JBLYYW010000237.1:0-18957 GCA_048550155.1 Acidimicrobiales bacterium
CTCGACTCCCCCGAGGACAGCCTCGAGGGCATCTACAAGCGCTACACCGACATCGCCCGTCTGTCGAAGTTCGCCGGTGGAATCGGTGTTGCCTGGCACCGGGTTCGCTCCACCGGCAGCCTGATCAAAGGCACCAACGGCCTCTCCAACGGCATCGTGCCCTGGCTGCGGACCCTGGACAGCTCGGTCTCCGCAGTAAACCAGGGCGGTCGCCGCAAGGGTGCCGCTTGTGTCTACCTCGAGAGTTGGCACGCCGACGTCGAGGACTTCCTCGAGCTTCGTGACAACACCGGCGATCATGCTCGCCGCACCCACAACCTCAACCTGGCAAATTGGATTCCCGACCTGTTCATGAAGAGGGTCGAGCAGGACTGGCAGTGGTCGTTGTTCGATCCCAAGAAGGTCCCCCACCTCGTCGATCTGTTCGGGGCCGAGTTCGAAGATGCCTACCAAGCCGCCGAAGAGGCCGGCTTGTACGAGCGCCAGGTTCCAGCCCGCCAGCTGTACAGCAAGATGATGCGAACCCTCGCTCAGACCGGGAACGGCTGGATCACCTTCAAAGACGCATCCAACGAGAAGTGCAACCAGGTAGGCGGCACAAACGCCGACGGGTCGCCTCGGGTCGTCCACCTCTCGAACCTGTGCACCGAGATTCTCGAGGTCACCGATCAGGAGAACACCGCCGTCTGCAACCTGGGTAGCCTCAACCTCGGATCGTTCGTCGGAACCGACGGCGAATTCGACTTCGATCGCCTCGGCAACGTCGTCCGACAGGTCGTGCCATTCCTCGATCGTGTGATCGACATCAACTTCTACCCCACGCCCGAAGCCGAACACTCGAACAACCAGTGGCGGCCGGTCGGTCTGGGCCTCATGGGCCTTCAGGATGTCTTCTTCAAGAAGTCACTCCCATTCGATTCCCCCGAGGCGCAAGAACTCTCCGAGACCATCAGCGCCCATATCTACTTCCATGCACTCGCAGCCTCAAACGACTTGGCCAAAGAGCACGGAACCCACGACGCATGGGAAGGCACCCGGGCCGCCAATGGTGAGCTGCAGATGGACCTCTGGGGTGTCGAGCCGCCCGCAGAGCTCGACTGGGCATCGCTACGAGACGAGATCGCCGAACACGGACTGCGAAACAGCCTGCTGATCGCGATCGCTCCCACCGCCACCATCGCCTCGATCGTCGGCTGCTACGAGTGCATAGAACCACAGGTGTCCAACCTGTTCAAGCGTGAAACCCTGAGCGGCGAGTTCATGCAGATCAACCGCTACCTGGTCAAGGAACTCCAACGACGCGGCCTCTGGGACGACGAGATGATCACCGCACTGAAGAAGGCCGAGGGGTCGGTCCAAGGAATCGAACGGATCCCCGAAGACCTCCGCTTGGTGTATCGGACCGCCTGGGAGATACCGATGCGAGCCTTGATCGACATGGCAGCCGATCGTGGCGCCTATATCGATCAGAGTCAGTCGCTGAACCTGTTCATGGAGACCCCCACCATCGGCAAGCTTTCGTCCATGTATCTGCACGCCTGGAAGCGTGGTCTCAAGACCACCTACTACTTGCGGAGCCGAGCGGCCACCAAGATCAAGCAAGCAACCACCGGCGGCCCCTCCACGGCCACCCCGAGCCCCCTACCGACCCCGCAAAAAACCTTCACCGACGAAGAGGCCCTCGCCTGCTCGCTGGAGAATCCCGAAGCATGTGAGGCGTGCGACTGATGGCACTAGCAGAAACCTTTTCAACGTTCACCGAATCCAACCAAACCCCGGGTGAGTCCACGTCCAAACAACCCCGAAACATCCTCGACCCCGGGTTCGACCTGACGCTCAGGCCGATGCGCTACCCGGCGTTCTTCGAGATGTACAAAGACGCCATCAAGAACACCTGGACGGTCGAGGAAATCGACTTTTCCGATGACCTCACCGACCTCAATCGACGACTCCTACCGGCCGAGCGTCACCTGGTCAGTCGTCTGGTTGCCTTCTTCGCCACCGGCGACAGCATTGTGGCCAACAACCTGGTGCTGAACCTCTACAAGCACATCAACGCTCCAGAAGCACGGATGTACCTGTCCCGTCAGCTGTATGAGGAAGCTCTGCACGTGCAGTTCTACCTCACCCTGCTCGACAACTACATCCCCGACATGGCCGAGCGAGAAGAAGCATTCGCCGCCGTCGAGACAATCCCATCGATCCGCAAGAAGGCAGAGTTCTGCTTCAAATGGATCGGCTCCATCGACACACTCGAGGAGATCAAGACCGACGAAGACGCTCGAGCATTCCTGCTCAACCTGATCTGCTTCGCCACGTGCATCGAAGGGCTGTTCTTCTTCGCAGCCTTCGCCTATGTCTACTTCCTTCGGTCGAAAGGTCTCCTCAACGGCCTCGCCGACGGAACCAACTGGGTATTCCGCGATGAGAGCTGTCACATGAACTTCGCCCTGGCAGTCGTCGACACCGTCCGGACCGAACGACCCGAGCTCTTCGATGACCGCCTCGAGCAGCAGATACGCGACATGGTGTCCGAAGCGGTCGACTGCGAGTACGCGTTCGCAGAAGACGTGCTGGTCGAGGGTGTCCAAGGCATGAGCCTTGCCGACACCAAGGAGTACCTCCAGTTTGTCGCCGACCAGCGGCTCGCACTCCTGGGCTACAGCGCCGAGTTCGGCTCCAAGAACCCGTTCAGCTTCATGGAACTCCAAGACGTCCAAGGACTCTCGAACTTCTTCGAACGAACCGTTTCGGACTACCAAATGGGCGTCGTCGGCGACGTCTCCTTCGACGAAGACTTCTAGTCCCTCCGGGGGCCCTCCACGCTCGCCTTCGGGCCTCTTCGGCCCATGTTCTCGCTGCGGGCCCCTGGCGGCCCTCGCTCCATGGGCACGGCCCTACGGGTCGCCCGGGAGCGGTAGTCCCTCCGGGGCGAGTTCGGCGCCCAGCGCCGACACTCGGTTAGTGAGAAGGCGCCCAGCGCCGACGAACGGCGGCCTCCTCGCTCGCCTTCGGGCCTCTTCGGCCCATGTTCTCGCTCGTACCTCTCAAACGGCGCCCCAGCTCCGACGGATCTGGTGGCCGATTGGTCTAAGAAGCGCTGGGTTTGGGTCGATAGGAGGGGGTGCAGGGTTCCTCAGAAACCGAGACGGCGCATGACGCTGCTTCGGCTGCCGTGGAAGGGGATGTCGAGCGACGGCGCGACATCGCCCCACGCAAATCTGAGCAGGCGGCGGCCCCTGCCCCTTCTGAAACCAACCCCGACGTCGGTGCCACCGTGCTGGCCGAAGCGGAGGCGTTGGTAGAGCAGCGCCGGTTTGCCGATGCAGCTCGCGTGCTCGATTCGTTGCAGCGCCTCCGGCCCGACGACCCCAGCGTGCTTGCGCTCACTGCGGTGGCAAACGCCCACCACGGGCGGAACCGAACCAAGGTGCGCTCCGCCCTGTCCCAGCTCAGCACCGACTTCGGTGAGCTGGCGATCACCTGGCGGACAGTCAGCGACGTGTCCCTGGCGCGGTTCCAATTCGATCCGGCACAAAAGGCTGCACGCACATCGGTTCAGATCGCCCCCGACAACGTCGACAACTGGAATTCCCTGGCAGCGGCCTATGCCGGGCACGGCTGGTTCAAAGAGGCCGATGAGTGCCTGTCGCAGGCAACCCGACTGAATTCGGCCGATCATCAGCACGCCCCGTCGGGCGATCAGGCGCTGACATTCGGGCAGTGGCAGGTCGGTCGGGCGGTGAACCACTGGGCGATCACCAAGACCTATGTTGCCCTGCTCGCCGTCCTCGGCTTCCTCTACATGGGTCTCCTCGGCCTCGCGCTCGCGTTGTCGGTTCCGATGTTGTTGCGAGAGATTCGGGTTCGTCAGGCACCCGAGCCCTTTCGAAGCCTGGCCGATCATGCATGGCGAACCGAACACCGACTGCGGGTGGCCAATGCAGCGGTTGTGCTGGGTGTCCTGATCGCATGGCTGGTCGTGTTTAGTATCACAAGGTGATCCGCCGACAATCGATCGTCCAACTCACCACCGTGGCTCTCGCTGCACTCATAGCTGCGAGCTGCACCAACGGCAGCAGCGTCGAAACAGCGAACCCGACGACGGATCCTCCGACAACCACCACATCGGAACCTGCGGACACCGCGTCAACGACCACCACCACCGAGGCTTCGACCCAACCCACGCCGCCAGAGTCGATGCCGGGTGACGTGATCGAGTTCGGTCCCGGGGCCGGTGATCAGATCGCCGTCGTCGGAGTTGCCCACGACGACATGCTGAACGTACGCATCGCGCCAGGAACAGAGTTCGACATCATCGACACGCTCGACCCCCTCGCTGATGAAGTGATTGCGTTGGGCGAGAATCGGCTGTTGACGTCGTCGTTCTGGGTCGAGATCGAGACCGCAACCGGTCCCGGCTGGGTCAACGAGGCGTTCGTCGGATTTCTCGGGGTCTCCCAAGAGAGCACCTCCGATGCGGTGGCAGCCTCAGGGGGTCCCGTGGCGGTGGGAGAGCTCCTGGCCCAGACGTATGCCTCTGTGGATCCGCCGAGCACGGTCACCTTGGTGGACGACAGCGGCGACACGGTGGTGTACGACGTGGTCGGTATCGGCGATGATTCGGTGAAAGGCTTCAGGCTTGCGATCGTGACCGAATCGGTGTCCGGCGGGACCGGCGTCGCCTCGTTCACCGAGCACACGATCTGCTCCCGAGGTCTCGCCCAGGACCTCCGCTGCGTCTGAACAGATGTGGTCGGGAGACGCTATTCCCACTCGATGGTGCCCGGCGGTTTGCTGGTGATGTCATACGCAACCCGGTTGACCCCATCGACCTCATTGATCAAACGGTTGCTCATTTTCTCCAACAGGTCATAGGGCAACCGGGCCCAGTCGGCGGTCATGGCGTCGTCGGATGTGACAGCTCGAATGATGATCGGTCGGGCGTAGGTTCGCTCGTCGCCCATCACCCCGACCGAACGAATATCGGCCAACACGGCAAAGTACTGCCAGATCTCGCGATCCAGGCCGGCGCTGATGATCTCTTCCCGCACGATTGCATCGGCATGTTGGAGAATTGCGACCGTCTCGGGGGTGACCTCGCCGATGATCCGCACCCCTAGACCGGGTCCGGGGAATGGCTGTCGCCAGACGATCTCGTCGGGCAATCCCAACTCGGTTCCAACCGCTCTGACCTCATCCTTGAACAGGTTGCGAAGCGGTTCCACCAGCTCGAACTCGAGGTCCTCGGGCAGGCCGCCCACATTGTGATGACTCTTGATCTTCGCCGCCGTACCGGTGCCGCTCTCGATCACGTCGGGGTACAGCGTGCCCTGCACGAGATACGTGGCGTCTTCGATTCCGCCCTGGGCTCGCTCGAACACCCGAATGAACTGTTCTCCAATGGCCTTGCGTTTGTCCTCCGGTTCGGTGACTCCGGCGAGGCGTTCGAAGAACCGATCGGCGGCGCGCACGTGGATCAGCTCGATGCCCTGGGACCGCTGGAAGGTTTCGACCACCTGTTCACTCTCGCCCTGTCGCATCAGTCCGGTGTCGACATAAACGCAGGTGAGTCGATGACCAATCGCCTTGTGCACCAGGGCTGCGGCCACCGCAGAATCCACGCCACCGGACAGGCCACAGATCGCTCGGCCGGTTTGGCCCATCTGAGCCTTGATCGCAGCGACCGATTCCTCGACTACCGACGCCATGGTCCACGACGGCTCGCATCCGGCCAATTCGTAGAGGAAGTGCCGCAGCACCTCCTGGCCGTGTTCGCTGTGCACGACCTCGGGATGATGCTGAACTCCGTAGATACGTCGTTCGTTGGATTCCAACGCAGCGATCGGTGCGTTCGGCGACGAGGCGACCGGCACAAATCCTTCCGGGACTTCGGTGATGGCATCGAAATGGCTCATCCACACCGTCCACTGGTCGGGACAGAAGTTCAGCAACCGCCCACCGTCGCGGGTGCGTGACATGGTGGTGCGTCCGTATTCGCCCCGCTCGTTGCGACCAACGGTTCCGCCCATCTGATGGGCGATGAGCTGGGCTCCATAACAGATCCCGAGAATGGGGATTCCGAGCTCGAAGATCGCCGGGTCCAGCCGGGGTGCGCCATCCACATGCACCGAAGCAGGGCCGCCGGACAGAATCAGCGCAGCGGGCTTCATGGCCGAGATCTGTTCTGCGGTGAGATTGTTGGCGATGATCTCGGAGTACACGTTGCATTCCCGAACCCGCCTGGCAATCAATTGGGCGTATTGAGCTCCGAAGTCGACGACGAGCACCACTTGCTCGGGCGCAGCTGTCGCTCCTGTCATGCTCTGACCATCATCTCGGCCTTTTGCAGTTCCTTGATCGACTCGAAACCGAGGCTGGACATGCTCTGACGAAGTGCACCAATGAGGTTGGTTGTGCCTTCTGGCGACGATGACGGCCCGAAGAGCACCTCATCGAGGGAACCGAGCGAAGGAGCGGTCACAACCCGACCCTGTGGAAGTGACTTGTCGGCGACCGAACGGCCCCAGTGGAGACCTCGGCCCGGAGCCGAGGATGCGTTGGCGAGGGCAGATCCGAGCACGACCGAATCGGCGCCGAGCGCAACAGCTTTGGCGATGTCGCCGCCTGTTGCGATGCCACCGTCGGCGATCACATGAACGTAGACACCGGTTTCATCGAGATGACGCATCCGTGCAGCCCGGACGTCGGCGATGGCGCTGCCCTGGGCTACCCCTAGTCCGGTGACCTGACGGCTGGTCGCAGTGCGTCCACTGTCGATCCCGACCAGAACCCCGGCGGCACCAGTCCGCATCAAGTGCAGTGCGGCGGTATAGCTGGCGCACCCACCCACGATCACCGGAGTTTCGAGCTGGCGGACGAACTGCTTGAGGTTGAGCGGTTCCGGTTTGGCCGACACATGTTCGGCCGACGTCACCGTGCCCGAGATCACCAGCAGGTCCAATTCGGCCTTGAGGAGCACATCGGAGAGTGCTGCGACCCGCTTGGGGCTGATAGCGCCGGCAGAGTAGGCCCCGCCGGCTCGGATTTCTTTGACCCGTTGGATCAGAAGGTCGGGATTGAGTGGTGCCGTATACCACTTCCGCAGGCGGGCAAGCGCCTCTTTCGGGGTCGCGTCGGCAAGCTGAGCCAGTAGATCACCGGCGTTTTCGTGGCGGGTCCAGACGCCCTCGAGATCGAGAACTCCGAGGCCGCCGGCCTCACCGATTGCGACCGCCTGGGCGGGGCTGACCACCGAGTCCATGGGGGCGGCAACGAACGGGAGATCGAACCGATAGGCATCGATCTGCCACGAAATGTCAACCAGCTCGGGGTCCCGCGTTCGACGGGTGGGCACGAGGCTGAGCTCATCGAGGTTGTATCCGCGGCGAGCGGTTTTCCCCTTCCCAATTTCTACGTCGGCCACTTGGCTCCTCCTCGGGTGAAGGAGTCAGGTTATCGGCCACCGGCGCCGCAATGTGGCGACCCCGGGCTACTTCAGTGCGGCCACCTGCGAGGCGAAGAGACCATCGTCGGACCCGCCATCGAACGACCACACCACGTAGTTGCCGACAAAGGCGAATTGTTCACCGAAGTTCACATTCGTTGCGATGGTTACCCCGTCTCGTTCAGCGAGGGACCACGTCGAGGAGTCGAGGAGCCCAGGGTCGACGGGAGAGGCAAACTCGGTGACTTCGATCGACTCGAAGTCGCCGAAGACATAGGCACCGCCCACATAGTCCGGGGCGGCGTCCATCTCGAGTTCCCACGACAAATAGGTCTCGTCGATCCCGACGCTGAAGGCGGAGTCGTGGGGAACCAAGACGCTCTCGATGTCCCCCAGGTCGAAGACCGACCAGTCCGAGTCGTCAGTGACCGGGGCCGATACGACGGGGTCATCCACAACCGGTGCGATCGGGATGAATTGATCGCTCGACGAGGTTCCCAGCAGCGACCCGAGGCCCATCGAGCCGAGGTCAGCGCCCATGGCATCGGTATCGACGGTCAGAAGCAGTTCAAACAGCTCCTCGCCCACTCGATCCTGATCTTCCACCAGTTCCTCGATGTCGGTTCCGACTGCGACCAGGTCCCCAGCGTCGAGGACCGCCATGTGATCGTTCACGGTTTCCAGCATCGTCGGCATGAGCGACAGGTACCAGCGGCCGTCACGCTCCACCACGGTGATGCCTCGCTCGACGGCTGCCACTTTCTCGAATGCGTTCAACGTGACCGCGGACAGATCGGCAACCTCGAGAAGCTCGTCACGCAACCGGTCCAACTCGGCACGTTGTTCGCCGGACTGGACGTCGCAGGAGTTCAGGGTCTCTTCGTCGACGGTGACGATCGAGCAGTCGTCGTCGATCCTGATCGAGCCGCTCATGCTGGTCCATTCGGACTCGATCGAGAAGCTGGCGGTCATCGAGTTGAAACTGACCAGCTGGCGCCCATTCGCTTCCGTCGCGGTGAAGTCGATCGAGTCGAGACTCCACTCCATACCCGCGGCAGCGGCCTCGGCCTCGACCTCCGCCAGCGCCACCCGGAGATCGTTCATGAACAGGGGGCTGTAGTCATAGAGTGCGGCGGCCTCTTCAGGGTCCAGCAGGGTCAGAACCCGGTCGGCGTCGAGGTCGAAGATGGCGGCCATCATGTCTTCCATCACGCCGTCGGGTGTCGCTGACCCCACCGGCGCCGGCCCGGTTCCAACACCGGGAAATGCCAAGCCGGCCTCGCGCCGGGCGGACTCCGCCACCGAGTACCAGATGCTCACATACCAGGATCCGTCCTCCTCGATGACGGCCATCTGCATCGGTTCAATGCCGAGGTCGGCGGTGACCGTTCCGCCGCCGCTGTCCATCACGTCGATGTCGAATCGATCGAACAGCGGACCGGTTGGAAGGGTCGGGTTCTCAGGGGCGCTGATGGTCCCCCCGGTCGTCGTAACGTAGTGAAGTTTGGGGCTGGTTGACTCCACCGAAAACGTCACTCCTTCGACCTGGAAGTCGATGAACGACGACTGAGTGAGATCGGTGCTGGCGGAGACGACCTCGAGCCTCTTCGCATGGTCGACCATGTCGAAGACCGGTTGGGCCAGCGATTCACGTTCGGCCGGGTGAATCACCTCGGCCAACCCGACAAAGTCGTCGTTGTCCAGTGCAGCGAAGAATTCGGTGACCGCTTCTTCAGAACTGGCGGGGCCGGCCGGCTCGGTCAACGCAGCGCGAGTCGCGAACAGCCCGCCGACGGCCAGTGCTGCGACCAGCCCACCAACTGCGAGGCGGCCCGGGACCCCGGACGTGTTCACAGTGCTCGAAGTGGTGACCGACTCTTCGGTCGAGCCCAGCAGCATCTCGGGCGTACCGAGGTGCGCCGTGGCAGGCGGAGTGAAGTGAGGTTCGTTCATTCGGTCAGAATCCTTGTCGAGGGTCAACGAAGGATCGGAACCTTCAGCTACTCCGCTTTAGCTGCCTGGGTGCTTCTGCTCAGCTGATCAGCTGGGGTCTCCAGCGGTCACGAGCATCCCGATTGACGAGGCGATCAACACCAACCCCGAGCCGGTCGCCAGAAACGGCCCCAGGCCTGAATCGAGGTCGCTGAACAGAACAATGATTCCGACCGTCAATCCGACGAGGCCCTGCAGGGCAGACAGCAGGGTGGCCGGCCCGTTCCGACCCAGTGCGATGAACCCCACAACCCCAGCGGCGAACACCGGCATCAAGAACCACAACAAGCGGATCGTTGTGAATCCCTCGAGCCCGAGCTGTTGGGGAATCCGAAACATCTCGAAGCTGTTCCGCATCGTGGTGCCGCTGCGGAACCACCCGAGAAACATCGCCACGATCATTGCGGCAGAACCGAGTGACGCCGAGATCGGAGCGGATCGTTCGATCTTGTTGTAGGTCGACACCCTGATCCGCATCAGAGCACCTTGGTCAACCGAGCGGCGAGGTTGCCCCTCGGTTCCACGCGGACTCCATCGAGTCCCAGAAACCCCGCAAGTTCGAACAACGACTCTCCGAGCGGTTGCGCTATCGGTTCATGATCCCTGCCGGACTCGGCGAAGGTTGCTTTTGCGATCAGCACCGACGCATTGCGATCGGCTTTGAGATCGACGCGGGCCACCAGCTCATCACCCAGCAGAAACGGCAGTACGTAGTACCCGTGAACCCGCTTGGGCTCCGGGACATAGATCTCGATCCGATAGTGGAAGTCGAACAGGCGCTCGGCTCGGGGCCGAAACCACACCATCGGATCAAACGGGCTGAGCAGCGCTCGAGCGTTCACCTTGCGGGGTCGTTTGGCGTCCGGATGAAGGTAGGCCGGTCGATCCCAGCCGTCCACGTGAGTCTTGATGAGGCGACCGTCCTCGACCAGCTCGGCCAGGAGCGGCCGGGCGGCGGAGATCTTGATCCGGAAGTAGTCGGCGATGTCGGCGTCGGTGCCGATTCCGTGGGCCTTCGCACCCAGCATCAGCAGTTCTCGCTCCGCCTCCTCCTTTGAATGCGGCGGCATGTCGAGCACCTCGGATGGGAGTACCCGTTCTGGAAGGTCGTAGTGGGTGAGGAAGGTGCCGGTGCGATTCGCGACGGTCAGCGCACCCGAGCTGTAGAGGCATACCAGCGCAATCTTCCCCTTGGGGTTGCCCCACCATGGGCCATCGCGTCTTCCCGGATCGGACAGATCCGATACCGACAGCGCGCCACGCTCGCCAATCTCGTGGAGAACGGACTCCACGTACCCGGGTTCCTCGGCGCGAAGCTGAAGCGCCTTGCGCCATTTCGGCTCCCGGAAACGATGGGCCAGAAGGGGACGAAGTTCCGCCGATGTGATCGATGCCTCGTGGGCGAGAAACTCCATGTTTCTACCGCTGCGCCACAACCAGCGATCGAGCCGGTCCGGATCGTATGGACCCAGCCTGGCCAACATCGGGAGGAAGTGGCTGCGGCAGACAACGTTCACCGAATCCAGCTGAAGGACCTGCATTCGATCCAAGGCACGCGCGAATTGGCGCACCGTCACCGTGGCTGGCCGCGGGTCAGTGAAACCCTGCGCGGAGAGAGCGATGCGGCGAGCAGCGGAACGGTCCATGCAGTCTCCAAGTGTGCCCGATAACTGAGCTTTATGTACCCGGGCTTTATGCTCTGCACCCCAAGCTGTGCTCAGTTCACATATCGACAGAGGAGAACGCGCAGTGCGACAGTTCATCAACAATCACAAGGTCCTGGTCGGCGTCAGCGGTGTCGCCGGATTGGCGCTCGTCGCCTTCCTGGCCTTCGGTGTCTTCGGGATCCATACCGCGTTCATCGACAACGAAGTCAGTGAAGCGGGCCCGGTCTTCGCCAGCGGGGCCAGCGTCGACCAACCGATCTCCGACGATGGCGCCGACGAAGAGGTCATGGAGGCCGAAGACCCACCGGCCGACGAGAGTGACGGGGCTGAGGTCACGCCGGACGAGCCGGTGGAAGCCTCGGTACAAACCGTTGTGTCGG
The DNA here is from genome assembly GCA_048550155.1 of Acidimicrobiales bacterium. Classification (GTDB taxonomy): domain Bacteria; phylum Actinomycetota; class Acidimicrobiia; order Acidimicrobiales; family SZUA-35; genus JABDIY01. The sequence continues at coordinate 11,487 of JBLYYW010000237.1, forward strand.
GCTCGTTCGAGGACTCCAGTATTCACTCCGGAACCGGCGATGCGGTGGTCCTCTCAGACGGCACTCAGACCTTCCTCCGCTTCGAGGACAACTTCGCCACCGACAACGGCCCCGACCTCAACGTGTACCTTCGGGCCAACGACGGATCCGGCGAGTATCTCGATCTGGGCGATCTGAAGGGCAACATCGGAAGCCAGAACTACGAGGTCCCGGCCGGCACCGACCTGAGCCGATTCACTGTGGTCGACGTGTGGTGTGTCCGCTTCGGGGTGAGCTTCACAGAAGCCCAACTGGCCTGAGTACCATCCCATCTATGGAACTACCGCCACCCGATCCTGACAAGCTGCTCGATTTCTGGATGGAGTGGGAAAAGGGTGACACCACTCCCGGAACGGTCTTGAAGAATCTCAAGAACGGTGGGATGAAGGAACTCCTCCACCAGCTGGCGGGGCGAGAAGTCTCCTGACATTCCACCCGCCCCCGGGCCGAGGAGGCGCCCAGGAGATCCCCCGTCCCCCGGGGGCTCAGCTCGGCGACCCACCACGGTGGTCCGACCTCGAACATCCTCCTACCCTCGAGCAACTGATCGCGGTCGCCGATACCCACCGGCCCGGTCATCCCGAACCCCCGCGAGCCAACGGAAAACCGCCGTCAGCGGTGTTGGTGCCCGTCTACGACACCCCTGAGGGTCCGGAGGTCATCTTCACGCGGCGAGCCTGGCACCTCCGTTCCCACGCAGGCCAGGTGTCGTTTCCCGGAGGTCGACGTGACCGCACCGATAGGGACCTTGTCGACACCGCACTGAGGGAAACCGAAGAAGAGATTGGGCTTTCGAGAGACAACGTGGAGATCATCGGTGAGCTCGAACGTCTCACCACGATCACCAGCCCGGCCAATATCGTTCCGATCCTGGGAGTCTTGCCACGTCGACCTGAAGACCTGTCCATCTCGCCCCACGAGGTCGATGACGTCCTGATGGTTCCAGTCCGGGAGCTGGTCCGACCCGATGTCTACAGAGAAGAGATCTGGTTCCGCCAGATGGCTCCCAACGCATCGTTCGAGGGCATCCCGATCACGTTCTTCGAGCTCGTCGGCGACACGCTCTGGGGGGCGACAGCAAGAATCGTTCGCACCTGGTTCGAGCAGCTTAGAAGTCCCAGCCCGGATGCGGTCGAGGCAGGTGGGCCGTGAGCCGATCGAGTCGGGCCAGCGTCGAGTGGTCGGCATCCATCTGACCGGTCACCCCCAGAGCAGTCGCCGGCAGGACGCCAAGCCACCATCGCGACAGTGCATTAATCGAGGTCCTCAAGTCTAGGTTGGGCGCGTCGGTGACACGCTCGGCGCTGTGGCTCTCACCGAAGGAGAATCGCCACATGCCGGTCAGCGGCTTCCACGAACCGGAGTACCCGCTTCCGGTCAGATGGTGCTCCACCGGATCATCGATCTCGACGACAACCTCGAACGGTTCCGACACCGGCGCCATGGCGGCGATACAGGTTTCGATATCCACGATGCGGATCTGCCACCACGCATCGGCCTCGGTTCGAACGTGAACCTTGGTGCCTTTGGTTCGGCGGTAGTTGTGGCCCGGTTCGGAGTCGAAGTCCTGGGCCTGCATCCAGGGCGGCTCGATGAACCGGATCAGGTCGACCTGATCACCCCACTCCTGAATCACCCGCAGCAACTCGAGACATTGCTCGGGTGACTGATAGGCCCACGCCACCACTCGGTCCGGTCCGGTCTCGCCCGAGTGCTCCAGTGCCATCCAGTGAGAGATCGCGCCGTCGGTCCGGTACCCGTAGATCGAAACCTCGTAGTCGAGATTGACCGCCGTCGTTGTGGACCGTTCCCCGCCGATCACCACTCCCCCGTGGGTGCGGTACCGGTTGACAACAGAATCATGGAGTTCGTCGCTGTGGTGCTCAAAATCGAATCGCTCCGGGGTCCGGTACTCGGCGGGAACCCGGAGCGACCCGGGGTACGCAAAGACCTTGATCTCGTAGGGGCCCACACCAAATCCGAACCGATCGTAGAATCCCTGCTCGAACATGCCCAGAAGGGCGATCGCAGCGCCGTCATCACCCATTTCGGCGATGGTCCGGGCGGTGAGTCGCGAAGCTGCGCCCAGCTTGCGGGCGATCCGACTGGTCGTAACCGCAGTGATTGCGCCAACCGAGAGTTCACGGCAAACAGGCACAGTTCCGTACCGCATGGATCCCAACGTGCAGTGAACGACGGACTCGGCATCGCCATCGAGCAACGCCACCAGCGACCGGCCGTCGTTGGCTTGGAAGAACTCCTTGATCTGCGCTTTCTGTCGGTCCTCGCCGTCGAACCAGCCGGTCTCGGTCCAGACTCGCAACACCGATTCCATGTCACGCTCATCGTCGAACCGAACAAGTTCGAGCTGTTCGTTTTCCATACCCCCAGGTGTAGCCGGATTACCCTGTTGCGATGGAAACCGTTCGCCTCACCACATCTGAAGCCATCGTTCGATGGATGGTCGCTCAGCGCACCAGGCTCGAAGACGGGACCGAAGCCGCCCTGTTCCCAGGCGTTTTCGCAATCTTCGGCCATGGGAACGTCACCTGCCTGGGCCATTCGCTTCAGCAAGCCGGTGACGCCCTTCCTACCTGGCGGGGCCAAAACGAACAAGGAATGGCGCTGGCCGCGGTTGCGTACAACAAGGCGGTGAAGGGCCGGCAGATCATGACGGCAACAAGCTCGGTGGGGCCCGGTGCCACCAACATGGTCACCGCCGCAGGTGTCGCAATGTCCAACCGGCTACCTCTGCTGCTGTTCAGCGGCGACAGCTTCACCAGCCGAATTCCCGACCCCGTGCTTCAGCAGGTGGAACACTTCGGATCGCCCAGCACCACCGTCAACGACGCGTTCCGGGCGGTCACCGTCTTCTGGGACCGCATCACGCACCCGGCCCAGATTCTCCAGTCCCTGCCGACCGCCGCGTCCCAGATGCTCGACCCAGCCACCCGCGGACCAGCGTTCATCGGGCTTCCCCAGGACATCCAGGCCACCGCATTCAACTATCCCACCCGATTCTTCGAACCGGTCGTCCACGAAGTCCCTCGTCCCCGGCCCGACGTGAGCGAGGTCGTCGAAGCTGCGCGACTCATCAACGAAGCGAACACACCGCTGATCATCGCCGGCGGTGGTGTTCACTATTCGGTGGCCGAGGCTGAACTGCAGGCATTCGCTTTGCAGCGGGGCATCCCTGTGGTGGAAACCGTCGCCGGAAAGTCATCACTGCTGGGCGACGACCCCAGCTACATCGGCCCGATCGGCGTCACCGGTTCCGAGGCCGCCAACAACCTTGCGGCAGAGGCCGACGTGATCATCACGGTCGGCTGCCGCCTCCAAGACTTCACCACCGGCTCATGGACGTTGTTCACCAACGACAACTCGATCTTCGTGAATATCAACACCACCCGCTTCGACGCTCAGAAGCACCGATCCGTCCCGGTTGTAGGCGACGCGCGGGAGACACTGCGAGAACTGGCGCCTCTCACCGCCGACTACCAGACCCACGATGCGTGGAAGGAGATGGCCGCGAACAACAAAGAAGGCCTTCGCTCCTACCTGGACGCAATCGGAACCCCGCCGGCCGACGGCGATCCGTTGTCCTACGCCACAGTTGTGCGTGCCATCAACGACCTCGCCACCGAGGATGACATCTGTCTCGCCGCGGCCGGCGGCTTCCCGGGCGAGGTGAACAACGGTTGGTGGTCCAAAGGTGTCCACACCTTCGATTGTGAGTACGGGTACTCGTGTATGGGGTATGAGATCTCCGGCGGTTGGGGCGCCGCGATGGCCCATCGCAAACGCCACGACTCAGGCGACGTGTTCGTGTTCGTGGGTGACGGCAGCTACCTGATGATGAACAGCGACCTCTACAGCTCGGTCCTCACCGGACACAAGATGATCGTGCTCGTGTGCGACAACGGGGGCTTCGCGGTCATCAACCGCCTCCAGATCGGACAGGGCGGAGAACCGTTCAACAACCTCCTGTCCGACACCCGCAGGGGCGGGCCTGCCGCCGAGGACCTCGTCAAGGTTGACTTTGCCGGTCATGCACGATCGATGGGCTGCAACGCCGAGAACGTTTCGACGATCGCCGAGATGAAGGCGGCCGTGGAACGGGCCCGCAGCGCCGATCGCACCACGGTGATCGTGACCGACGTAGATCCCTACACCTGGACCGAGGGCGGCTGCTCCTGGGAGGTCGGCGTTCCCGAGGTATCAGCGCTCCAGGGCGTCAATGACGCCAAAGCCGCCATGGAGAAAGCCATGCAAGACCAACGAATGGGCTGGTGAACCCTTTGGGGGCTTCTACCCCAAGCCCGCCCAAGTGAGGAAGCGTTCTTTGGGCCACGTGTTGACCACGAGTTCCCGGGGCGCCCAGCCACGCTGAGCGGTCTTCACGCCGTACTCGATGCGACCGAGCTCGCTGACGTGGTGGCTGTCGGTGTTGATGACCAACTTCACGCCCCGATCCACCGCCTTGCGAACCACGTCGCTGGCGGCGTCGAGTCGTTGGAGGGCACCGTTCACCTCGAGGGCCTTGTCGAACTGGAACAGCGCCTCGAGCACCACATCGACATCGATCTCGATCCCGGGACGGCGGCCGATGTAGCGACCGGTCAAGTGTCCGATGCTGTTGACCGTCGGATCGGCAATAGCTGCCACAAGGCGGGCCGTCTGCTCCTTGACGGACTGGTCGTAGTGGCTGTGCACCGACGCCACCGTGTAGTCGAACAGCGCTCGAAAGTCGTCGTCGTAGTCGAGTCCACCGCCGGCACCGATGTTCAGCTCACAACCCCACAAGATCGTCATGTGAGGATGAGCCTTGGCTGCTTCGGCAATGTGCTCCCGATGTTCGAGCATCTCCTCGGCGGTTGAGCCGTTGATGGCCAAGTCTTCGCCGTGGTCGGTTATGGCAAGGTAGTCATAGCCTCGACCGGCGGCTTGGGCGATCATCTCCTCCACCGAGGACCGGCCATCCCCGGATCGGTCGGTGTGATAGTGCAGGTCACCCTTGATGTCCGCAACCTGCACCAAATCCGGCAGGTCGTCGGCGGCCGCCGCTTCGACCTCCCCAGTGTTCTCCCGCATGACCGGAAGTACGAAGGCCATGTCGAGGGCGTCGTAGATCGATTCCTCGGTCTCCGCCGCCACCACCTCGGTCGGCGTTTGGTCTTCCGCGTCGTCATCGGGTTTGCGCAACAGACCATATTCGTTGAGCAGGAGACCCCGGTCGAGCGCCCGTTGTCGGATGGCGATGTTGTGGGCCTTCGATCCGGTGAAGTAGAGGGTGGCCGCGCCGAACTGCTCGGGCGCCACTACCCGGACATCAACCTGCATCCCATCGCGGGTGAGGAACGACGTCTTGGTGTCACCGCTGAGAATGACCTCGTGGACCGAACTCTGCTCCCGTACCAGTGCCATGACCGCCGGTCCGTCGTTTGACGCCACCGTGATGTCAACATCGCCGATGGTCTCGCTCATGCGCCGCAGGCTCCCGCAGTAGAGAGCATCGACCACGTCTTCATGGCTCTTCAGCTCCTCCACCAGCCGTTCGGCAAGTGGCATCGCATCGCCGATGGGGCGGCGCCGATCTTTACCGCTGAGACCCAGCCGTTCGATCGCCTTGCCGATCTTTTCCTCGGCCTTGGCCCCCAGACCTTTCAGCTCACGGAGCTGCTTCTTGTCCAGTGCTTCCTTCAGGGCGTCCAGGTCTTCGATCCCCAACTCCGCCCGCATCAGCGCCAACGTCTTGGGCCCAACGCCGGGAATCCTGCTCAGCTCCACCACCGACGGCGGGAACTCGGCCCGCAACTGTTCGAGCTTGTCCACTTGGCCGGTGTCGATGAACTCCCTGATCTTGCCGGCGGTCGACTTGCCGATGCCTTTGATCTTGGTGAGCTCAGTGGTCGACAGCTGGATCACATCGCGGCCGTCGGCTTGGAGACCCTGCTTGGCGTTCTCGTAGGCACGAACCTTGAAACTCTGTGGGCTCTGTTCCTTCAGAGTTGTCAGCTGGGCCAGCTCGTCGAGCAGGTCGAGAACATCGCGGGAGGAAGCCATCGATCAGGCGATCATCGAACGGAGCATCCAGGCCGTCTTTTCGTGGACCTGGAGGCGTTGGGTGAGCAGGTCGGCTGTGGATTCGTCGTTGCCCTGATCGGCGACGGGAAACACCGAGCGGGCGGTTCGAGCGCACGCCTCATGACCAGCCACGAGATCGGCGATCATTTCCTCTGCGGAGGGGACACCCTTGGCATCTTCGATCGAGGTGAGGTCGGCGAACTCCTTGTAGGACCCGGGTGAGAATTCACCCAGACTCCTGATCCGCTCCGCCAGCAGATCGACCGCCATCCACAGCTCGTTGTACTGCGTCTCGAACATCAGGTGCAGCGTGTTGAACATCGGCCCGGTGACGTTCCAGTGATAGTTATGGGTCTTGAGATACAGCGTGTACGTATCGGCCAGCACCCGCGACAAGCCGTCCGCGATCTCCTTGCGATGAGCTTCTTCGATTCCGATATCGATAGTCGTTGCCATGAAGCCCAACGTACTCGGGCACATGTCGAAACGTCACACCGCCGCGTACGCTCTCGGTCAGCGAGATCCGGCACAATGGCGTGGTGGCAAAGAAGGACAACGCAGCTGCTCTTGAGGGGGTGCCGAAGCTCGGACCCCTGCAATACGCACTCATTGGCGGAGGACTCCTTCTCGCTGCGCTGATGATCGTGTTGGCCACTGTGTACTCCGCCGACACTGGTGACACCGGTCCGGTCTTCAGCGGAGGGCCAGTAGACGGCGGCGGCGAACGCGACGAGGTCGAAGACGGTGCCGAGGAACTCGACATCAACCCAGTCGAGGGCTTCCTCCCCCGAACCGGCGAGGGATCGACATGCACCGAACCGGTCGGTGTTGATCTGATCCCCGGCTTCTCGGCCATCCTGACGATCAACGGAGTCGAGATCCCCCCCGAAGAGATCAATGGCGCTGGCGGCGTGGCAACGGCTGGCAGCTCCCTCGGCGAGGTCAGCTGGGGACCCGAGGAAGGCTGTCCCCGCGGCGAAATCCTGAGGCCCCAGGGCAATCGGCTCGAAGCCTGCGTGTACCGAAACATCGACGGGCCCGACACCTGCCGCACCTTTGTGCACACCTTCGACGCTCTCTAATTCCCATTTGCCTTTCGCTCGCCTGCGGGCCTTCCTGTCCGTGTTCTCACTCGGGCCTGGCGGCCCTCGCTCCACGGACCGGCCCTCCGGGTCGCCCGGCCCAGAGTCGAAACAAGAATCTGCCAAGAGCTAGCGATGGAACCGATGCCACGGTGGTTCCGTTGACCTCGCTCGTCCCTCCGGGCCCACGCCCTCACTCGCTAGCGCTCGCTTCGTGGTCCCTCCAGAACTCGACTCGCACCGGCCACACCCCACAGCCTCACAAC
>JBLYYW010000238.1:0-5746 GCA_048550155.1 Acidimicrobiales bacterium
CAGCGAGGTACGAGCAGACACTCCCGTCTCCCGGGCGACCCGAAGGGCCGAGTCCGTGAAGCGAGCCCGCCGAGGAACGAGGCTGGCGAGTGAGAATACGGACGCAAAGGCCCGAAGGCGAGCGAAAGGGCCCCCGGAGGGACAACAGAGGGAATTATTGCTGGTTCTGGCCGCCGAAGATCTGACTGACGGAGGTGTCCTCGAACACTGCTCGTATTGCGTCTGCGAGCAGTGGTGCGACCGAGAGGACCTCGAGCTTGTCGAACTGCTTTTCGGGCGGCAGCGGCAGCGTGTTGGTCACTATCACACAGTCGAGCACGCTGTTCTTGAGGCGGTCGATTGCCGGACCGCTGAACACACCATGGGTCGCGGCGGCGACTACCGAGGTCGCTCCCCTGTCCATCAACAATTCTGCGGCTGAGCAGATGGTCCCGGCGGTGTCGATCATGTCGTCGATCAGTACGCACCGGCGCCCCTCGACCTCACCGACGATGTCTTTGGCCTCCACCATGTTCTTCTTGCCCTTGAGTCGCCGCTTGTGGACGATTGCCAGGTCGGCGGCCAGCTTCTGGGAGTACCGTTCGGCAACTTTCACCCGGCCGGCGTCCGGTGACACCACAACCAGATCGTCGCCGTACTCCTTGAGCCGGTTGACCAAAACAGGCATGGCCGTGAGGTGGTCGACCGGACCGTTGAAGAAGCCCTGGATCTGGCCGCTGTGAAGATCGACCGAGACAAGGCGTGAGGCCCCGGCCGCCTTGAACAGATCGGCGATGAGTCGAGCAGTGATCGGTTCGCGACCCTCGCTCTTGCGATCCTGGCGTGCGTACCCGTAGCAGGGCATCACGGCAGTGATCCGTTTGGCCGACGCCCTACGAGCCGCGTCGACCATGATCAGATGCTCCATCACGGCATCGTTCAGTGAACGGTCTTCGACCGAGCCGTGGCTCTGAATGATGAACACGTCGGATCCGCGGATGGATTCGGCGAATCGAACATGGGTCTCCCCGTTTGCGAACTGGCTCGGGTGGGCCTCGGTCAGCTCAACATTCAGATGAGATGCAACCTCGGCTGCCAATTCTGCGTTATGACGCCCGCTGAAGAGGTGCAGCTTCTTCTTCGTGACGGCTTCCAGCATGTTGTCTCCCTACTGTGTACGCCGCGTTTTTTAACTCGATCGACTGATCACGCCTCAGCAGCATAGAACGGACCGGTGACGGTTCTGTCGGGAACCTCAGCTCCTGGGCTCAAAGCTGCGTAGGGACCGACATCGCATTGCTCACCGATGGTGGCCAATTGCCCAGTTGTGGACCTCACCACACTTCTGGGGCCAACCGCGCAATGATCCAGATTGGTGTCCGGTCCGATGTCACATCCCTCGGCGATCGTGGTGTTTCCGGACAGCGATACGCCGGGGTACAGGGTCACATCGGGCGAGAGTTCGACGGTGGCATCGACCCTGGTTCTGCTGGGATCGATCATCGTCACGCCGCGCTCCATCCAGTAGCGATTGGTGCGATTTCGAAGCTCGGCTTCGGCGGCGGCGAGCTGAAGGCGATTGTCGACCTCTTCGAACGGTTGGCCCGAAAAGGAGCATGCCGTGACCGAGTGACCACTGTCGGACAATACGCCCGGGACGTCCCTGAGGAGATGGCGTCCTGTCGTGGGATCTGGCAACGTGCGACGAATGGCCGGTGGAAGGAGGCCTCTCCGAATCAGATAGACGCCGGTGGCGGCCTCGACCGGGTCGCCGACATCCATGTGAGAGGAAAGCACGATTCCTGTTGGCCGATCATGCCGGTCGCGCTCCACCTTCGGGACACCGGCTGAGTCGGGCGTGAACGTTGTTGCGATCGTGCACGAAGCTTCACTCTCGGTGTGGTGGCGAACCAGTTCGGCGAGCACATCGGCGGTGAGAAGTGGCATGTCGGCGGGCAGGATCAGCACGTCGCCTTCGTCGTCGAACTCATTGAATCCGCTCATTCCGATGAGCGCCGCCTCGGCGTTCCCCCGCTGACGAGGTTGTTCGAGGAAATGGGTGGTGAGGTTGGAGGGCGGCGAGTCCATGACACGCTTGGAGATCCAATCTCCATCGGGGCCGGTGACGACCACGGCCTCCTTGATTCCCGCGTCAGAGACGGCGGCCAGAACCCACGACAGCATCGGCCGGCCACACAGCAGGTGGATCGGTTTGGGTCGCTCAGAGACCAGCGGCGCCCCCGAGGCCGTCGCGATCACCAGAGCTGAAACATCACCTTTCGCCATGACACCACAATATCGGGCTTCGCGACCTTGGTCCGACCGAAGGTCTGTTGCGAGCCAAGATCAGCTCAAAACGCAAAGCGACCGGACCAGTGGCCCGGCCGATACCGCGATCGCAAGAGGACGAGCGGTGCTACTTGTTGCGACGCTGGACGCGTGTGCGCTTGAGCAGCTTGCGGTGCTTCTTCTTGCGCATACGCTTCCGACGCTTCTTGATCAACGAACCCATAAGGGCTGCAAGGCTAACCGCAGATGGGCCCGAAACGCTCAACGGCAGCACAGAAAAGGTTGGTAACGTGGACAACCTTCCGCCCGGTTCCTCGGAGCCAGAGCGGTCCCGGGTAGTTCAATTGGTAGAACACAGGACTTTGAATCCTGGCGTTGCTGGTTCGAGTCCAGCCCCGGGAGCTCAATCGGTAGGTACCCCAAGAAACCCTCAAATTTCAGCTGGGGTCGACAACTGCTGTTGCCAACGGCTGGCAGAAGCGCAGAATGTCACCCACGGCTGACATTTGGGACGGTACATGACCCATGACGGCAGCTCGCTAGTCTGTGCCGGTGGAAGAGCGAAGCAACCATGCGGTTGTGGGGTGGCGCGAGTGGGTCGGTCTCCCCGACTTCGATGTCCAGTGGATCAAGGCCAAGATCGACACCGGAGCGCGCACGTCGAGCCTTCACGGCGACGACATCGAGGTGGAGGGTGATCATGTGAGCTTCACCATCACGCCATGGCAGGGATCTGAACTCGATTCGGTCAGGGTCACCACAGAACTGCTGGATTGGCGAACCGTACGCAGCTCCAGTGGCGAATCCGAAGAACGACCCACGGTGCTCGTCGAAATCCGGATCCTCGATCAGCTCGTGCCGGTAGAACTCACCCTCACCCGGCGCGACCAGATGGGATTCCGTATGCTGGTGGGCCGAGAGGGACTCCGCAATCGCTTCGTCGTAGACCCTGGTCGTTCCTACTTCGGAGGACGGCCGCCTCGGCAACTCCGCAGACGAAATCGAGAGAGCGACGAAGATGAATGAACCCGTGATAATCGGCGAGGCCACGGTCAAACCGGGCACCAAGAAGTTATTGGAACTGCCGATCGCGAAACTTGTGACCGGAACTCCGATGTCGCTGCCGGTCGTCGTGCTCAACGGCCGCCGGCCAGGCCCGTCGGTGTGGTTGACCGCAGCGATCCACGGCGATGAGATCAACGGGACCGAAATCGTTCGACAGGTGCTCGAGACCCTGAGCCCCAAGAACCTTCACGGCACCCTGTTCGCGGTCCCGGTCGTCAACGTCTACGGCTTCGTGTCCGGCGACCGATATCTGCCAGACCGGCGAGACCTCAACCGATCCTTCCCCGGCTCGGCCCGAGGTTCGCTGGCCCGCAGGATCGCTCACCTCCTGATGTCCGAGGTCGTCGGCCGATGTGACTACGGCATCGACCTGCACACCGCGTCGGATCATCGGACCAACCTCCCCCAGATCCGCGCCAACCTCGACGACCCAGAGACCAGGAAGCTCGCCGCAGTGTTCGGGGCGCCTGTGATGATGCATTCTTCGCATCGCGATGGCTCCCTCCGTCAGGTGGCCAGCGAAGGCGGCGCCAAGGTCTTGCTCTACGAAGGTGGTGAGGCGTGGCGATTCGATCCGCAGGCCACCAGGGTGGGTGTCGACGGTGTACGCCGAGTGCTGTCCCACGTCGGCATGATCGACACCGAAGAATCGCGGCCGAATGCGACCGCCGTCAGCCGGTCCAGCAAATGGGTCCGCGCCAGCCAGAGCGGGATCCTGGCTCTTCGGGTCGAACCAGGACATCTCGTCAGCCGGGGCCAGGTCATTGGCCAGATCCACAATGCGCTCGGCGTCCGGCTGTCCTCGCCTCGGGCATCGATCGACGGAATGGTGATCGGGTCGACACTGTCACCGGTGGTCAACCGTGGCGACGCCATCCTCCACATCGCAAGCGTCTCTGAAACGAACGGACAGTCCCAATGAAACTCGCCATCCTCTCCAGGGCGCCGAAGTCCTACAGCACTACGCGACTCAGGGTCGCTGCCCTCGACAGGGGGCACAAAGTCCGCGTGCTCAACACGTTGCGATTCGCAATCGATCTCACCAGCGACGAACCCGACCTGCAATATCAAGGCAAGCCGCTGAGCGACTACGACGCTGTGCTACCTCGCATCGGCGCGTCGATCACCTACTTCGGGACCGCAGTGGTGCGCCAGTTCGAGCAGATGGACGTCTACACCCCGAATAGCTCGAACGCGATCACCAACTCTCGAGACAAGCTCAGGTCACTGCAGATTCTGTCGCGACACGATCTGGGCATACCGGCATCCACGTTCGTGAGGGATCGGCACGACGTCCAACCTGCCATCAAACGTGTCGGAGGCGCCCCGGTCATCATCAAACTGCTGGAGGGCACCCAGGGCATCGGGGTCATCCTGGCCCCTGACGGGAAGGTGGCCGAGGCGATCATCGAAACGCTCCAGACCACCGGCACCAACGTGCTCCTGCAACAGTTCATCAAGGAGTCCAGAGGTCGGGATGTCCGGGCCTTCGTTGTGGGAGATCGAGTGATCGCGGCAATGCGGAGGACCGCGAGCGGGGACGAGTTCCGAAGCAACGTGCATCGGGGCGGTTCCACCGAACAGATCGAGCTCTCCCCCGAGTTCGAACGAACCGCTGTTCGAGCGGCCCAGATCATGGGCTTGCGTGTCGCGGGCGTCGACATGCTCGAAGGAGACGATGGTCCTCTCATCCTGGAGGTGAACTCCTCCCCCGGACTCGAAGGAATCGAGGGCGCCACCGACCTGGACATCGCCGGCGCCATCGTCGACCACATCGCCAACCAGGTTGGGTTCCCCGCACTCGACGTTCACCAGCGACTTTCGGTCAGTGCGGGCTACGGCGTGGCCGAACTCCTCATCAAGGCCGAGTCCGACATGGTCGGTCAGTCGTTGGCGGACTCTGAACTCGAAGAGCGGGACATCCGAGTGCTGTCACTACACCGGGGCACTCACGTAATCCCCAATCCAAAGGGCACCAGGAAACTCGAGGACGGTGACCGCTTGTTGTGTTTCGGCAAGTACGAGTCGATGCGAGGTCTTATTCCCGAGCGCCGCAAACGACGGTCCAGGCTCAAGGCCCTACCCGAGGAACCGTTGGAACCCGAAGACGATCCAAACCCAGCGTCGCCGGACTAGGCCAGCGCCGTTGTCGGTTCTGCCCGAGGCAGGTTCGGTGCTAGAACACCGTCCAACCGGCCGGAACGGTTTTGACCAATACGTGGCTCGGCCCCTCGTGGTGCCCCTCGACAAACCAGGTGCTTCCACTACCGGCCAATCTCGGGGTATGCCCGGTCGCCTCTCCCAGTTGATCCCTGAAACGAGCGAGCTCGGGGACGGCCCGGAGCGCTGCCGGTTCGAGGTCATTCCCGTTGTCGCCCGCAGGACCTCCCATGGTGTCCCATTCTCTGTAGAC
>JBLYYW010000239.1:0-29076 GCA_048550155.1 Acidimicrobiales bacterium
TCGGCCTCGGCGCTGCGGTAGAGCGACGCCAACAGAGGTCGCACCTCTGCGGCGGTAATGGTGCGTCGATACCGCTCCATCTCTTCGTCAAGAAGGTCACGGGCGCTTTCTGCGGCAATCTGGCGTTCGGAGATGTTCGCGTTGGCGAACGCTTGAAGATCGGCCAGGACAACCAGATCGATCCAGTCGAGTGCCATGACACTCGGGGACACATCCCGTGGCATCGCAAGGTCCATCACGAGCACTCGACCCGAGGCATCGGTGAACATCTCGGCTTCGATGATGTTGCCCGAAGCACCGGTAGCAGTGATGATGACGTCAGCCTGAGCGACGAGATCGGTGAGTTCGCCAAAGGGGCGGGCTGTTCCGCCGATGCGGGCGGCCAGGGACTCGGCCTTGTCGAGGGTTCGGTTGCAGACCAGAAGTTCACCGACGCCGTGGCGGCTGAGTGCGTCTGCAACCGAGGCGCCGACTTCGCCCGATCCAACGATGAGCACACTCTTGTCGCCGAGATCAGACATCCGATCCTGAGCAAGTTCCACCGCGCTGTGGGCGAGCGAGACCGTCCGCTGGCCGATGGCCGTTTCGGTACGCACACGGCGGCCAGCTGCGATGGCATGCTCGAACAGTGGGTTCAGTAGCGCCGCGGAAGTTCCCTCGGTGCGGGCAGTCTCCCACGAGGACCTGACCTGGCCGAGGATCTCGTGCTCACCGAGAACAACACTGTCGAGGCCGGCCGCAACTTTGAAGAGATGTTCGACTGCATCGCTGGCGTGGTGGACATAGAGGAAATCACCGAAATGATCGGTCTCGATGCCCGACAGGACCGAGAGTGCGTCACGGCATACCCGGAAGCCATCGTGAAAGCGTTCGGCGTGCACATAGAACTCGATGCGGTTGCATGTGGACATCACCACCGCCTCATTGATGAACGAGTGTGATGTGAGCTCGGTGAGGGCCTTCGGCACAACGTCGGCGCTGAGCGTCAGATTCTCCAACAGCTCGGACGGCGCCGAGCGATGGTTGAGCCCCACGGCGAGATAGGTCATGACCGCTCTATTGTCGCCGGTTTTGGTGCCCTTCGGCTACTCCGTGGCAAGAAAGAGTCCTAGGTCACCTCTTCATCGGTGCAGGTGACCACTGGGCACGAGGGCATTTCTCAGTCTGAGCGATCCCCTGACCCCAGAGGTACACCGGTCCCGGTCCTGGCAGCCCGTCCTCGCTGACGATAGAAGCTGAGAATCTGGAGTTCGGTGGCAATATCTACCGAACGGCTTGTCACATCCGCTGGCAGGTCCAGCGCTTCGGTGGTGAAGTTGAGAATCGACCGAATGCCGTGGCGAACCAGCATGTCAGCAGCCTCCTGCGCCACCGGTGCAGGGGTCGTGATCACCCCGACAAGGATGTCCTCCTCGGAGACGAGGCGACCGAGCTCCTCCGGTCCGAACACGGACACGCCGGCGATTTCAGAGCCAACGAGCTCAGGGGACACGTCGATGATCGCCGCCACAGGAAAGCCGCGTTCGCCGAATCCGCCGTATTTGGCGAGAGCAGTCCCCAAGTTCCCAGCGCCGATGATCACCACCGGCCATTGCTGGTTCAAACCCAGTACCAGCGATATCTGGGACACCAGGTACTTGATGTCATAGCCCACACCGCGAGTCCCGGTGATGTCGAGAGATGCGAGGTCCCGTCGCAAGGTCGCTGGATGGACCCCGGCCTCCTCAGCCAGCCGTTCAGAAGACACCGACGGCACGCGCTGTTCACCAAGTTCGACCGCAGCCCGAAGGTAGGCCGGCAGTCGGCCCACAGTTGCGGCAGAAACAGCAGGATCCACGGCCGTGAGGGTAACGCACGCGCCCGACCTACGGGACCGGACGGTCAGTTTGAGAGATCTCGCCGGCGCAGTTTCCCCGCAATGCCGACCGGGAGCTCGTCCATGACCTCGATCCGCTTCGGCACCTTGTACCGGGCCAGGTTGGCGGCGCAATGCTCTCGCAGCCGCTCCTCCAAACCCTCCAGTTCGGAACCCTCGTGGAGGATTACGAAGGCATCCACCCGTTCGCCGGTCGCCGGATCCAGAACACCGATCACGGCCGCCGCATCGACAGCCGGATGGGCCTGCAAAACGTTCTCTACCTCGGCCGGATGCACATTGAAGCCGGACACGATCACCAGATCCTTCGTTCGGCCCGAGATCGACAGGTGTCCCATGTCATCGACAGTGGCAAGGTCTCCGGTCCGGAACCAGCCGCCCGGAGACCGGGTTCGATCCGTGGCAGCTTCATCGTGCCAGTAGCCCGGGCTCACCATTGGACCTCGCACCCAGACCTCCCCGATGTCGCCGACCAACACATCGGACCCGTCTGCGTCGACCAACCGGACCTCGACTCCCGGCATGACCGGCCCGACCGAGCCGATATCAACATGCTCGGTACCAAATCCTGAACAGAGAACTCCACAGGTTTCGGTGAGTCCGTAGCCTTCCCGAAGGTCGACATTGTGGACTTCGCGCATCGTGCGGGCGATGGACGGGTCCAACGAGGCCGCCCCCGACAGGGCAACGGTGAGCTGTTGTAGGGGTGTGGTTCGTTCTGGGTCGAGACGCGACAGGCTGCGCCACATGTTTGGTGGGCCACCCAGAATCGTGACGCCGTGGGTCTGGACTTGATCGAGAAGTGTCGGAACGTCGAACTCGTCGTGCAACACGATGGTGGCTCCGATCGCCAACCCAAGATTCAAGATCACGTTCAGACCGAGCACGTGGAACAGCGGCACCACCGCCACGGTGGCTTGGGGTTCTGAGGTGAGGTCAAGATCTGAGGACTTGATCGACAACAGCGAGGCGCGGAGGTTGCGGTGGGTCAGGATTGCCGGCTTCGAGGGCCCTGCGGTGCCGCTGGTGAAGAGCAGCACCGCAATGTCATCAGGTTCGACCGTGGCGGGGTCGGACATCACATCGATTGCGGTCCCGGAGCGACTGGCAGGTTCCATGATTGTCACCGGCACCCCCGGAGCGGCTGCGTTCAAAGACTCGACGCAGGAGGCCGCAGCTGGTCCCACCAGGATTTCGACCAGCCGAACCGAGTCCATGTCTCGGCGACGTTCAGGGTCCGGTGAGACCGGGTTCATCGGTACCGCCACCATTCCCGCCGCAAGGCAGGCCAGATATGCAGAGACAAACGACACATCGTTCTGACTCACCAAGCCGATCTGAGAACCCTGAGGATGACGGCTCTTCAGATGCCCGGCCCACATGCCGGCCTCAGCTCGGAGCGCCGAAACTGGGGTGACGACATCACCCGCAATGAGACGGCTTGTCTCCTCGGCGAGTAGCACGGATACAAGGTTGGCCGAATCGGTCACCAGATGATTTGACCACATCTCTCAAGTGACGTCGAACAATCGCCGAAGTCTTAGGGACGCCCAACGCCGTCCAACGTGCCGGGATTGGGCTCACCCGCAGTGAATTTCCCCTGATTTCCTTTATGCACCGCCCCCACCACCACCGTCCCCTTCGGCTTGCCATGTTACTGACCGCAGGCGCGTTGAGCCTGCTGGGCGTTGGTCTTGCCGCCGAGGCAACCGGCGCCGAAGAGCAGTTTGTGCTCGGTACCACCGTCACCAACGATGTACCGGGCGAGTTGGCGTTCCGGACCACCGAAGAAGCCGAAATCCAGCTCTTTGTCGACAAGATCAATGACCTCCGAACCAGTCGAGGACTGAGTCCGCTGACATCGGATCCCGAGCTGAGCCTGACCGCTTCGGCCTGGACGGTCCAGATGTCGCAGACCGGCCAGCTGGAGCACGCCGCGGATCTCTCGCTGGGCATCTCGGCCGATTGGCGCAAGCTGGGCGAGAACGTCGGCGTTGCGCCGGTCACTCAGCTCGACGAGCTCTTCGAAGCATTCGTGGCCAGCCCTACTCACCTCGCCAACCTGATCGATCCCAGTTTCGATTTCATCGGTATCGGTGTGGTCCACGTCGGCGATGAACTGTGGATGACCCAACGGTTCATGGACGTGAGCCCAGAGACTGCCGGTGTGAAACTCGGCTGAGAACAGCCACGATCGTGTCCTCGAGGTTTCTAGCTGAACCGTGAGGCGAAGCCAATCTTGGCTGCGGTGGTGAACATCTCTTCGGTGTAGGCGAACACCGAACCGAGAATCCGATCGATCTCATTCGGTTCTTGGATCATGCGGTTCGGGAGCCGGCCCTCGATGTAGACCCCGTCATCGTTGTGGACGGTGAAGGCCATCCCGAAGAGCTTGGTGTTCCTCATCAGCAGGTGTCGGTAGAACTCGGCGAGGTTCTCTTCTGGGGCCGGGATGAAATAGCTCTCGAAGTGGAGAGATCGTTGACCGAGGGTGAATTCGGCTGAATAGTTCTCTTTGGCCTCGCCGTTGAACCGGATGTACCAGGACGGCGGTTCCTCCCCGATGCGCTGCACTTCGACGACCGCAGGGTTCTGAATGGTCTGGGTGGCCAGGGCAGCACTGATGAACGCGTCCAGTTCGGCCAGTTCGGCTGGGGTGGAGAGCTCCGACATCAGCGAGCCAGGATGAAGAGCTGGAGGGTTGCCGCGCCCAGGATCAGAATCAACAACAACACCAAGGTGACCACGATCGATCGTCTCATTGCTCGGGGTTCTCCTTTGTTGCGCTCAGCTGCACCGCCACCGGGATGCCTGCGGTGTCGGTTCTGGACAGTGTGAGCTGATCGCCCTCAACGACACCCAATTCTTCGGCTGCCGAGCCCCGATCGACCGCCAGAGCCAGCAGTCCGGATGCGTCACCGAGCACACCGATCGAGCCGGTCGAGATAGCTGAATAGGTGTGGACCGGCATCGCAGCCCGAGAGGTGTTGTTTCCTTCAACCCTGACCGCCGGCCAAGCTTTCACGGCGTCGGGGTCGACGTTGAGCTGCACATTCCCGAACCGATCGATCCAGAGCACCTCGGCTTCGATCTGACCTTCGTCGTTGGTTTGGGCCACCGGAAGAACACCCGGGAGGAGGAGTGCAGGATCGATTGGGCTACCCAACTGTTCGGGGGGAACACCCCTGCTGAGATGAGCGGAGACCGGCGCGAAGATGTCTCGTCCCGCGAACGTGGTTCCGATACCGGAGAGATGGAACTCCGAGTTGTCGAGAACCCATGCGTTGGTGGCGCCACCCACCATGCCAACCGCCGGCGCGAAGAGTCCATTGTCGGGGCCCACCAGGTAGCTCTGACCGCCGCCGACCTCGATACACACCGGCTTGCGTTCCGTGCCGGTTCCCGGGTCGATGACTCCAAGGACGACGCCAGGCAACAGGTACTGGGCAGCTCGAGCGATGGCCAGGCCCCCGGCCCGGACATCGTGGGCGTCGATGCCATGGGTGATGTCGACGATTCGTACCGACGGAGCGAGCGACCAAATCACCGATTTGGTGACCCCGACGGATTCGTCGACCAAACCGAAATCGCTGATGAACGAGATGGTGTCGAAACTCACGACGAACCGAGTTCCCTGCTGCGCTGGGTGGCTGCCTCCACCGCCATGTTGAACGCAGCCCTCACACCGCTGGCTTCCAGAACCCCCAGTCCGGCGGCTGTGGTTCCCGCAGGGGTGGTCACATCGGCTCGGAGCCGAGCGGCGTCGGCTCCCTCGACCAGCAGCATGTGCCCGGCACCGGCGATCGTTTGGTAGGCCAAACGCTCGGCGATGGGGCGTTGCAGCCCGGCCGCCACACCTGCGTCGGTCATCGCCTCAGCGATGAGAAACACATAGGCGGGACCCGAGCCGCTCAACCCGGTCACGGCATCGATCTGAGCCTCGGTGACCGCCTCGGCGACTCCCACCGCTCGCAGGATTTCCAGACCCCACTGAAGGTCCGCATCATCACCTGACGCCCCGACAGCAACGCCGGCTGCGCCCGCGCCCACCAGGGCAGGGGTGTTCGGCATGCAACGCACAACCGCAGCATCGGTGACCGCCTCGAGCGCCGCGGTGGTCACCCCGGCGCAGACACTGAGAAGACGTGGAATCACAGGGAGCCCTGCGACAACGTCGACCGCGAGATGCGGTTTCACTGCGAGAACGGTTGGTATGCCTTCAAAAGCTCGGTCGCGTACGGCAACCTCAGAGAATGCGGCGGCCACTGCGGCTCGGGCCCCCGCATGTGGCTCGACCACCGCGAGCTCGGGAGCTGGGGCGAAAGTGTCGACAAGCCCTCCCAGGAGAGCCTGTCCCATATTTCCTCCGCCCACGATCTGAAGCTTCACGCCCCGAGACTACCTGCCTGTGCCGGATCCGACCTCGATCAAGTGCAGGGGTGGAGGGCCCGAGAACTCACGTCGGCATAGATGCGGCGCAGCCGGCCTGCCGACGTGGACCAGGTATAGGTGCGAGCCCGCGCAGCTGCGCTGATCGACATCCGCCTTGCGAGTAGCGGATCGTCGAGCAACAGATCGACATGGGCTGCCCACCGGTCGGGATCGCGCTCCTCCATCAGGAACCCGGTGACACCGGAATCGACCAACGTCCTCAGGCCGCCGACCGCACTGGCGATCACCGGAGTTCCGCAGGCCGAAGCTTCCAGAGCGACCAGCCCGAACGACTCGGACCGGCTCGGCACCAGGGAGATGTCGGCCGCCCGATAGAACGTCGACAGCAGGTGGTGAGGCTGAGGGGCGACGAACTTCACGCGACCCCGAACCCCGAGATCATCGATCAAGGTAGAGATTCGAGCGAGTTCGGTTTCACCCTGGGCGCCGCTGGCGCCACCGATGACCCACAGCTCGGCGTCGGCGTGTTCGCTTGCGGCCAGAGCGCCGACCGCGACGTCGAGTCCCTTGAGGGGTTGGATTCGACCGACAAAAAGGAGCAACGGATTGTCCCCAGCCCCGATGGCCCCGCGGGCTCCGGACTGACTGCCGGGCGAGAAGAACGCCTGGTCAACACCCGGTGGTACGATCTCGATCCGCTCGCGAGGGGCGTGATAGAACTCTTCGAGCTGGTCGGCTTCTGCGACGCAGTTGGCGAGGACCACGTCGGCACATGCCATCACGGCCGCCTCAGCTTTGGCCCGGCTTTCCGGCTCCCTGTCGCCGTTCTCGGCTTTCACCCGGGCAAGAGTGTGGAACGTGGTGATCAGTGGCAGCTCGAGCATCTGTTTGAGCTGAAGGCCGGCCACACCGGAAAGCCAGTAGTTGGCGTGGATCGCGTTGGCTCCCCAGCCCCGCAGATCGTTCGCCACCCACTTGCTGAACTCACCAACGTGTTGAGCGAGTTCTTCCTTGGGTTGATCGGTGGGTCCCGCCGGCACGTGGACAACTTCGAAGCCGGGCTCCACCTGCACACGTTCAGGCAGGTTGTCGGCCCACCTGCGGGTATAGGCCCGGCATTGCACACCCGCCTGGGCGAGAGCGCCGACCAGCTCACGCACGTAGACGTTCATCCCTCCGCCGTCACCGGTGCCTGGCTGGGCAAGGGGGCTCGTGTGAAGAGAGAGGATCGCAAGCTTCTGCATCGAGTACCTACTCCTTGGGCTCCACCACGTCGTCTGGGGGACTGTCCTCAACGAACGACTTGTAGACCTCCAACAACGCACGCTTCTGGACGTCGTTGAGTTCTGGGGCGCTCCGGATCGCGGCGACGAGATCGGAGCGTTCGGAACGCTCGTCGAGGATGCCCGCCTGTACGTACAACGTCTCGGCCGAGATCGAAAGTCCCCTTGCGATCTGTTGGAGGATCTCAGCGGATGGCTTACGCAGCCCTCGTTCAATCTGTGAAAGGTAGGGATTGGAGATCCCGGCGACCTCGGAGAGTTTACGCAAGGACATCTCTGCCATGCGGCGTTGTTCTCGGATGAACTCTCCGAGATCTGATGACTTGGACTCACTCATTGCGACTCTCCACCGGCGAGGCTCAGGACTAGCCCGAACCCAGGACCGCGTCGACGGATGCCTCACCGTCACGATAGCGGCGCCCGATCTCGGACTGGATCGCGTCGATCCGTTCATGAAGGGCTCGACGGGTCTTGGAAAGCTCCTGCTCGAACTCGCTGATCCGCATGAAGAGTTCGTCGAGCTGGGCTTGTTCGAGGTGTTGGACTCCGCTGAGCACCGTGGGTGACGCGATCGCCTCGAGCCGATCCAACAGTTCGGCGCCAACGTCTCCCGGCGGGTCCACCCGCACGTCGGGACGGGATCCGGGTGTGTGGTGCGGATTGGTGACGTCGGCGAGGATGTCGGGCAGATCATAAAGAAGCCCGGCAACTCCATCGCCGCTCCGACGGCGAGCTTCGTGGATCACGATGTCCAAACGGCCCTGGGCCAGTCGGCGGACCATCGAGACGTCGCTCTCCACCGACGCACACTCGATGCGAAGCTCTCTGAGTTCGGGAAGTGGACGGGTTCGGATGCCGTCGAGAACGTCTGAGGCCAGAAGCCCGTCAATCGTGGGAGTCACGATCTCTATCGTACTGGCGTCAAGCCATCGCCGTTGTTTAGGCCTCCGCCAGCAACGGCAGCAACACGAGCCAAAGCGGCGCAGTGACCATCGCGCTGTCGAGTCGGCGGAGCCCCGGGGCATATGCGCCGCCTCTGGGCAGAACAGCGGAAGCCAAGATCTGCCCGACAACACAACACAGGCCGGTCAAGACCGCAAACGCCGTAAGGCTCGCTTGGGTGAGGGGCTCGGGTGGAATGAGCCGCAGGGCGAACGCGGCGACCGCCACCGCCGCCAATCCTGCCACCGGCCCTTCGACCGCATTGGATGATCCGGTTCCAACCAGGAAGTCGGCGGTCTCGTAGGCGGAGATCAGTACGAACATCACCACGAACGCACGCGGCTGATCGACCGCAACCGCCGCCAACGCCCCGCCTGCCAGGCCGACCGGCACGGCGCTGCGGACCAGAAGCGAGCCGACTTCGAGCGCCCGATCCAATCCGACGCCGCCGCCGAACCAGGCACCACACAACAGGGCCAGCAACGTGACGACGATGACCGCCATCCCGAGGCCGAATGCACCGCCCCAGCCTCCGAGCGCGGTCAGCAATGCCAGCACAGCACTCAGGAATCGGAAGGTGGGCACCGAGACCATTTCACCAACCCTGTGGGCGGCAGGTCCTGCGGCTGGGTCGGTCACCCAGGCGTGTCCTACCTGAAATCCGCCGACGGTGACAGCCACAGAAATCGGCACGATGGTGAGAATCCCAGAAATCCATGCTGCCCCGAGGACCGATGCAAACCAGAGCAGCCCGAGGCTGATCTTCGGGCCTTCAGTGCGGTAGGGCACCGCATATCGAAAGTTGTTCCAGCGATCTTCCCGTTGCGCAGCCCGGGTGTTCACACCCGCTTGTCGGCGAGCCTTGCGGGCGACCCGCTGATCTCGTTGCGGCTCGCTGGCAGCGGTCATCCGCCGGAAACTGGCGGCAGCACCGCCAGTTCGTCGTTGGGGCCAACTTCGGTGGACCCATCGGCCGGATCGCCGTTGACCCAGACCTGAGAAGCGGCGACGACGGCGGCAAAGTGTTCCCCGAAGGTTGCCTCTGCATCGCCGAGGATGCTGGCCACGGTTCCGTCGGCGACCTCGATCCGGCCGGTCCCGGCAGCCTCACGGGCTTGGGCGAACAAACGTAAGCGGGCCACGCAGCGAGTGTAGGGGAATCGGTGCGGACCGGAAGGTCGTGGGCTGGCAGGGCATACTGCGTGCGATGATTTCGTCTCTCCTGCTGGTCCGCCACGGCCAGTCAACCTGGAATGCCGAGCGGAGGTGGCAAGGCCAGGCCGATCCCCCGCTGTCCGAGTTCGGGCGTGATCAGGCGAGACGGGCAGCCCAGACTCTGCATTCTGTGGCCGAATCGATCGACGTTGTGGTGAGTTCGCCACAGCTGAGAGCGGCCGAGACGGCAGACATCCTGCTCGCCCACACGCCGTCGTTATTCGGAGTCGAATCAGTCGAGCGGGATCGTGACCTGCGTGAACGGTCCGTCGGCCCCTGGAGCGGGCTCACCAAGCTCGACATCGAGGAGCAGTACCCGGGGTACCTTGCCAGCGATCAACGCCCCGCCGGTTTTGAGCTCGACGATTCGCTGTTCGAACGGGTGAGTAGGTCGCTGCGCAGAATCGGAACCAACTACAGCGACCGCACCGTGTTGGTGGTGTGCCACGGCGGAGTGATCAACACGTTGGTGTCGAGGTTGGGTGTGGTCGATGGCCGCACGCCAAACCTCTCGGGCTACCGATTGTTCGCCGAGTCCGGCGTCATCACGGTGCAGGGACGTTTCGACCTGTTGGAAGAATCAGACAGGACCGGCGGCGACGCCAACCGCGTCTGACCCCCGCTCAGCCCAGCGCCGCGAGGGTGGCATCGATGACATCGAGCTCAGCCACGAGCGTGTCGAGATCATCCATGGAAGGAAGTGTCACCTGGTCCCGCGCTGGTTCAACCTGTGCCAACCCAACCTGGTCGCCAAAATGGGAGTGTGCCTGCGTCTCACCGAACTCGGGTGCCATGGCGGACGAGAGTAGTTTCCCAGCCTCTCGGAGTGGTGTCAGGCCGCCGAGGAGGGCTTACTGACCAAGGTTCTCCGAAAGCGGCAAACGAGCGATCGTGACCGAACGCGGCACGCTGCCGTCCTCCAATTCCAGCACTTCCACGGCTTCGGCATCGACCACGATCACCTCGTTTCCTGCACTGGAACGTCGAAGTGCGACGGCCATGGACCCGTCGAATGCGAGTGAGTCGATCACGTCGCCAGACCCACCAACTTCGCTCGCCAGAATCTCCGCACCCGTCGTCAATTCGATCGCCACCAGTTCGGTCTCCAATTCGACTCCGTCTTCACGGTATTCGACCACTGTGAACGCCACAGCCTCGCCATCGGGGCTCATGGCGACTGCACCAACGTTGGGGCGTGAGGTCTGGAGGCAGACCAGGGTTCCGAACGGGTTGATGTTGAGAGGGGTTCCGTCTCCGGTCACGAAGTCCACCGACCCACAGGCGTTGTCGCTTGTGGCGATGGCCACGATGCCGCCCGAGCTCGAAAGGTCTATCAATTCCTGGCCTGGCTCCAGAGCCGTGAACACCGTTGATTCGTTGTCGATCAGCCGCGTTCTGATGATCTGCCCGGATTGCTCGGTGAGAACTTCAGGGGTTCCTGCGCTGTACCCGACGTCGACGAACGAGCCGTCGGCGATCACCTCACGAATTCCGCCGCCGGTGCCGGGAAACCACCTGATCTCACCGGTCGTCGCCTGAAGCACGAGACCGCCGAACAGGTCATCGCTGGCTCTGGCCCAGACCAACCTCGTTTCCTCCGGGATCGTGGACGTCGTCACCTGGTCATCGGCTTCGGTTGTTTCGAACCGAAACGCGGTGGTGCTCGTAGACGATGGCGCCACCGCCTCCTCGGGAACCGGATCACCGAGTGGGAGCGGGACCAGGGGTGAGAAAGGCTCGGGTCCTGCCTCTCGTTCGATCACGCCGACGCCGTCCGAGGTGACAACCACGATTGAAGGAACATAGTCAGGGGGTCGTGGCGGGAGCGCTTCGACCGACACTCCATCTGCTTGACCTGAGCCCGGGTCCTGGGTTCCGCCATCATCTGCTGAACCATCGACCGCGACCGGGGCCGAAGTGGTGGGAAAGGACCCGAGATCGGGCTCACCGAGGGAAGCACATGCGCCCGCAACAAGTGCGAAGCCAACCAGAGCAAGAACGAGCCGGGACATCACTCCACATGGTCGCGCACAAAGTTGCGTCACCCACGGAGGGGTCGAGCCCGATTTCGCGACCTCCTGAGTGGACCGGGGCAGCCCGCCGGCTCCGTGGCCGGAACCGGGTTAGAAAGGGGTTCGACCCATTCGGACCTGGATGAGGGTCTCCCGCATGTCGTCTGCGGTCATCGGCCGGGCGTAGTGAAAGCCCTGTCCGATCGTGCATCCGATCTCTCGAAGGCGCTCAACCTGTTGGACCGTCTCAATCCCGTGGGCAGTGACTTCAAGCCCGAACAGCTCAGCAAGGTCTGCGACCGCCCGCACCAGCTTCGCCGACGCCGTGTTGCTGACGATCTGGCGGGTCAGTGCCCGATCGATCTTGGCAGCGGTGAAAGGAAGCTCATCTGCGGCGGCCAGGTTCAGGTAGCCGGTCCCGAATCCTCCGAGGGCGATGGCCGCTCCCTCGGAACGGAGGCGGCGCAGCACGTCGTACACGTGTGCCTGATCTTCAATCGGGTTGTGGGTCAGCTCGAGCCCGAGCCGGAGTCGCTCGTCGAACCGGATCACGTTGCCCATCGCAACCTCGAAGTCGGGTGCCAACACTTCGTCGGGGTGCACGTTCACCCACAACGTGGCGCGGTTCGTCAGTCCGGTCGTGATCCAGCTGTAGGTCGACCGAAGTGCCTCCTCGATGACCTGGCGTCCGATCGGAACGAGCAGGTTTGCTCTGCGGGCGGTCTGGAAGAGCTCCTGATTCGAGATCACCCGTCCGTCGTCGGCCGACCAGTGGGCGTAGGCCTTGATCGCCACGATGGCACCGGACGCGAGGTCGATGTCGGGTTGATACCGGGTCGACAACGATCGCTGTACCACCGCGTTGTGGAGCGTCTCGGCCATCACCGTCTGGTGCAGCTGTCGGTGGCGCTGTGAAACTTGGAACATCGCCCCAGGATGCGACGCTGTCGCTTCCGCCACCGCCAGCTTGGCCGCCGACAGCAACGCATCGGAGCTCGGATTGTCTCCGTCGAGGACAGCACACCCGATCCGGGGAGCGATCAGGGTGCTGAGCCCATCGATCTCGATCGGCTCGGACAGAACCCTCACGAGTTCAGTCAACAGTTCCGCACCATCGGTCTGGCGTCGAAGTCGCGGTGCGAAACCTACGATTTCACCTTGGGGAGAACCGATCGCCTTGATACCCGAATGGGCCTTGTGGAGTACGTCAAGCAGTTCCGGGCGAAGCTGGGTGAATTGCACGGAGTTGTCCTCGACGATGCCGAAGGGGCGATGACGGATCCGAAACACCACAAGCGATCCTTTTTCAACTCGAGCACGTTCGAGTTCGCCGTCGAGCAGGGCCGTGAGCTGCTGGAGGCTGTAGGGGCGCTCTTTCCACGTACCGTGGTCGGCTTCACCTGCGGGTAGGCCCGCGAGCAACCGCTGCTTGGCTGCATTGCGGAGCTGGTTGGGGCGTTGGGTCATCGTGATACCTGGGTCCGGGTTGGAACCGACGCCGGGGAGACGGCGCTTCTACCCCAATCGACCAGACCGCCAATGGATTGAGTGCCAGCCGATGAGCGCCTTCGGCAATGCATACGGCGTCATCACGTGAGCCGCGGTACGATAATGCGCTGATCCGAGTTTCTGCAGCCCGCTCAGATCTCGGTTCTGCCCCTGTAGCCAAGCGGTAAGGCAGTGGACTTTTAATCCAAAGATCGTGGGTTCGAATCCCACCGGGGGTACCCATGCCAAAGAAGAACATCACACTCGACACCCCTTACAAACGCGGCGAAAAAGTCATGCTGGTCCGACCGATCCCCGGCCGTCACGAAGGCCAACGTGGCAAGGTGCGCCTGGTGAGCGGGTTCGACGACTGGAAACGGTACTGGGTTCGGTTCGCCGACGGCGAGCTCGTGAGCGCAGTGGATCACGATGCGCTGGTGCGCCCCCGAATGTACGACCAGTGGCAGGAGCACCAGGCGGCCCTCGCAGCCCAGGCCAAGGCGGCCGAGTCGGTGGAAACTGCGGTCGCCGAGGTCGCCGCAACCCCCGGAGGAGGAGGGATCGCCGATCAGATCCCGGCCCAGCTTCTGGAACGCAGCAAAGCGGCCAAAGCTCGCCTCACGGGCGGGTAGCAACACACTGTTCACCGATCGTGCACAGCTGAGGGCACGCGTCAAACCGGCCGGATTCGCACGCCTATGATCGCGTACATGCAGCGGAGTTGGTGGGGTGCTCTGTGTGTCACGCTCGCCGTGCTGACGGCGTGCACGACCGGGAGCTCGACCGCAGCGACCTCCTCCCCTCCCCCGACCTCCCCGACCACTCAGATCTCACCCGTCACGACAGCCCAATCAACATCGACGACAACAGACGGCCAGCAACCGATCGCGCCAACCGTCATCGTGCCTCGCCGACCCGAGGGTCTCTCGGCATTGGATTTGGACGACGCTGATCTTGGGGCCATCACGCTCCTGCAACCCTCGGTACGGCGGGTGTTGCCTCACGATCGGACAGCGGTCACCGAGGGACTTACGCTCCTCGATGACGACCGCCTTGTCGAGAGCACCGGGTTCTACGGGCGCTCGTCGCGGCGGGTGATCAACCTCGACGAAGGCAGCCTGGGTTTGGTGGTTCGCCTGGAACCCGAAATCTATGCGAGCGGGGTTGCGCAACTCAAGGGCAGTGACCCGGTCGAGGGAATCCAGTTCAGTCGTCTCGAGGGACGGGTCCAACGCTTCGACGGCACCGACCTCAGCCTCGCTTCTGTGGAGCGGTTCGACGCGGAGGTCAACGGCGTCTGCTCGCTGTCCGCCCAGGAACTTGCCGTGAGCACTTCCGGCGGTGATATCCAGTTGGTATCACCTACAACGTTGGAGGCTCGGGACACGATCACTCCAACGGTCGGCTCGGTCCGGCTGCCGGCGCTCACCGACCTGAGCTGCACCGACGGGGCGATCTGGGGCGTGGTGGGCGACACGGGAGTTCTCGCACTCCTGAGCGCCGAGACGGGCGTCGTAGAGTCGATCGCTGATCTGTCTGCGCTGACACCGGCCGGACTGGCGACGACCGACGCACTGAGTGGGCTGGCGTATCGGTCCAGCACGGAGACCTGGTTTGTCACCGGGAAACGTTGGGATGTGCTGTATGAGATCTCCCTGGCTCCCTAGGACTGTCCTCGCCACGGCCATTTGTCTGGCGAGTTCGTGCGGCTCGGATTCGACGATCGCAGAGGACCCCGAGCCTGTCACGACCACCACAACCCAGTTGTCCTCACCTCAGACATCGACCGCAGACGACGCAGGTGTGGAACCACTCACGGGATCGATCCAGTACACCGTCGTCGGTTCGTACCCTCACGACAGCGCTGCGTTCACGCAGGGTCTCGAATTCGTCGGCGATCAGCTCTATGAGAGCACCGGCCGCCGCGGTGAAAGCGATCGAAGAATCACAGATCCTGAGACGGGCGAGGTGCTCGCACTGGTGCCGCTCGACCAAGCTCTCTTCGGCGAGGGAATGACCGAACGTGACGGCCGTTTGTATCAGCTCACCTTCACCTCTGGTCAGCTCTTGATCTCCGACACCGAGTCCTTGGCCGAGGTCGCAACTCCGGTGCGGTATGACGGTGAAGGCTGGGGCCTGTGTGTCAACGAAGCCGAACCGGCCCGACCCTTTGTCATGTCCAACGGCACTGCGCAGCTGACGATCCGAGACGCAGAGTCATTCCAAACCCAGCGCACCGTCACCGTCGTCGACGGCGCCGGCTCTCCGGTCGAGCTCCTCAACGAACTGGAGTGCCTGGACGGCTGGGTGCTGGCCAATGTCTGGAGATCCGACATCATCGTCGCCATCGATCTCATGAGTGGCGCAGTCATCGGCGTACTGGACTTGTCCGACCTCGTTCCTACCGAACTCGACAACGATGGGGCGGTCTTGAACGGCATCGCCTACAGGGCCGAGACCGACACGTTCTTCGTTACGGGGAAGCTGTGGCCGGTCACCTACGAACTACGGCTCAGCTCGAGCTCGGCGGGCTGATCGAGCCCTCCTAGGCCGATACCAAGTCGGTGTCGGCCGCCTTGGCATCCCTCCTGGCCCTGATGCGGTCGGCCACTCGGCGGGACTTGTTCACATAGGTCATGATCCGGTCCCGAGCTTGTTCTGCTTCAGCGTCGAGACCTTCGATCGTCTCGACCTTCCACTCGCGCAAGACGACCGGTTCAATGATCTTGTCGAAGTGAGCGACGAGGTCGTAGATGCCGGCGTTGGCGATGCGCTTGGAGTGTTCGGCGAAGTCCGGGATCCCGGTACCGGGCATGGCGAAACCGATCAGTTGCCGCTCCAGTGCCTTCATCATCTGGGAGGGGTCGTACCGGAACCCTGCACTGGCGATATCGCGGTAGAAGAGGAAGTGATGATTCTCGTCGATGGCCACCTGCCGCATGATGTCGTAACCGACTTTGTCGCTGATGTGTGTCCCGGTATTTCGGTGTGAAATTCGCGTGGCGAGTTCCTGCAACGAGACGTAACACATCCCGTCAGCGGCCGAAGGGGGTTGAGGCACCTCTCCTTTGCTCATCTGAATCATGCGTCCGCGTTCCAGAGCGACCGGATCGATAGAGCGTGTGACGGTGAGGTAGTCCCGGATGACGACCGAGTGGCGACCTTCTTCCGCAGTCCAGCGACGAACCCATTCACCCCAGGCGCCATCGGGCCCGAACATCCGCTCGATGTCACGGAAATAGTACGGGAGGTTGTCCTCGGTGAGGAGGTTGACGAAAAGTGCGCTGCGGGCTTCGGGACTCAGGTCGGTGTCCTCGGGGGACCACTCGTAGTCAGGTTCGAAGTCTCTCCCCCGGCTGTAGGGAACCATGGTGTGGGGGTGCCACTCCTTCACCGACGCGATGTGGCGCTCGAGCAAACGCTCGGCTTCGGGTTCGAGTTCGGCGAGAAAGCTGACGTCGGCAGAGCGGACCATGTGCTCAGCCTACCGACCAGTCGGTAGGGCCTGCATGCCCTCGGTGGCTTCAGTTGCCGTTTGGGCCCGGTTGTATTGGACTGATTGTGTTCACACTTCGTTACTTCCAGGGGTTCTTCCTGGTCACCGGATGTCGTGTGAATCGTTCACCGGTAGAGACGAGGGCGGCTGAGATGCTGGGTCGAGGCCGGTCCGGTGATGTCGACTGCGATCTCAGCATCGTTCCAGCGAGCTCTGACCTCGATCGTGGTGCGCGGGTCGGGATCGGATCCCGCCGCCAGACCGATCGCCGCATCCAGTTCGGTCCGAAATTGCTCGACCGCCATCATGGGCATTCTGAGCCTGAGGAGGACCCCGATCACTGCGACCCGGCCGACCGAACGCAGAGCAGGATCGCAGGGATACTCCACGCGCACTTCGTCGTTCACTTCACTGACGATATTCGGTTGCGAGCGGATCAGCGTCGGCGCGCAGGCCATGAAAGGTTGGCTGCCAGAGAGCGTGGTCTTGATCCCAGCGGGCGTAGCCGATCTCGGCCACCAGTTCGGGTTCGACCCAGTTGATCCGGTCGCTGATCCTGGCGGTCATGAGCTCTGGATTGTGGAAAGGTGAGGAATCGCGTTTCACAAAAGCTGCAGACATCCGGGCTCGGTCAGCATCGGTGATCCCGGATCCCACCGCTCCAGTGCAGCGGAAGCCTGTCCCGTCGGCGACACCAACAACCACCGAGCCGATACGACCTGCCAGGGTGCCTGATCCGCCGATCCACCCTCCGATGACCATGTCTGTTCGGGGTCGCACCTTGATCTTGCGCCAGTGTGCCGATCGGCCCGGAACATACGGCGAATCGACGCGCTTGCAGACAACCCCCTCCAGGTTGCGCTCGGACGCAAGATCGAACAGAGACGCCGGCGAACCGGAGGTCAGCATCGACAGCGACCACGCACGACCGTTGTCCAGCGCCTGATCCAGCGCCGCACGTCTGGTCCGGAACGGCAACGCCATGATGTTGTGGCCGTCGTACCACAGCAGATCGAATACGACAATCTGCACCGGATACTGCGCAAGGAGGGCCGGCGAGGGCTTGGCCACGTGGATGCGGTGCTGAAGGGCTCGGAACGAGGGAACTCCGTCCACCATCACGACCGCCTCGCCGTCCAGCACGGTCCCCGGTGGCACCACATCACCAAGTTCGTGCAGCTCGGGAAAGGCTGCAGTGGTATCTCGACCCGACGCCGAGCGCATGATGATCTTGTCGTTGGCAGCGTGTACCAAGACGCGCATGCCGTCCCACTTCAACTCGGTCGCCCACGCTCCGTCATCGGCCGGCAGGACATCGACAACCGCCTTCATCGGTGCGATGCGGTCGAGAGGTCCGACGGTCACGTCGTTCCCGAACTCCCGAAACCGGCCACGCCTCGGCCATCGGCGGAATGGGGAAGATCGTCAACAACGACGTGGGCAGTCTCAGGGAGTGAAATCACCATGAACTGGGCGATTCGTTCCCCCGCCATGGCGATGAACGGCTCAGCACCCAGGTTGATCAGAATCACTCGAAGCTCTCCGCGATAGCCACTGTCCACCAGGCCGGGAGCGTTCACCAATGCGATGCCGTGCTTGATCGCAAGGCCACTGCGAGCCAGCACCAGACCAGCCATCCCTTCGGGTACTGCAACCGACCAACCGGTGGGCACCAACGCCCGCTCGCCAGGTTCCAACCGAAACGCTTCGGCGGCACGGAGATCGGCGGCCGCGTCACCGGCCCTCATCGGAACCGGCACCTCGGGGGCGTCATCACGGACGGCGGCGAATGGAACCTCAACTCTCACACCCCGACCGTACATGCCCTGCCCGTATAGTGTGCAGTGATGCTCGCATGGATGGATCTGGAGATGACAGGGCTCGATCCGGCCAAGCACGTAATAGTTGAATTCGCAACGTTGATCACCGATGACGACTTGAACATCATCGCCGAAGGCCCTGACATCGTTGTGCACGCCACCGACGACCAGTTGTCGCATATGGAGCCGATCGTGGTGGAGATGCATACCAAGTCAGGACTGCTCGAAGAGATCAAGGCATCTGAGGTTTCCCTTCAGGAGGCCATCGACCGGACACTCGCATTCCTCCAGGAACACATCCCGAACCCTCGGACGGTTCCGCTGTGTGGAAACTCGATCGGGATGGATCGGCGATTCCTCTCTGTGCACGCCACGGAGATCGAAGAATTTCTCCACTACCGGTCGGTCGATGTCTCGACGATAAAGGAACTCGCCCGCCGCTGGAATCCGGCTGCGTTGAGCACCGTTCCCAACAAAGACGCGTCACACCGGGCAATGGATGACATACAGGAGAGCATCAGAGAGCTCCAGCACTACCGCAAGACGGTATTTGCCGAACCGATCGCGCCGGTCTCACCGGTGACATCGCAGAAGTAGACCTTCGGGCTTGTCCCAGCCTTCACGAGTTCACCCACACCCGAGATAGCGTCCTTTCGGTGATCACCGAATTCGACATGGTGACTGCGCCCGGGATTGGCCGGGCCTTCACGATCACCGACCGTGTCCGCCTTGGCGATGTCACCCGAGGTGGGTATCTGCGACTGGACGCGCTCGTGCGTCACACCCAGATCATCTCCAACGACGACACCAACGAGGCGGGCCTCGAGGACGACCTGGCATGGATCGCTCGGTCGACGGTGGTCGATGTGGTTCAGCCTGCCGTCGTCGACGAACCGTTGGAGCTGATGACCTTCTGCGCCGGTTTGGGGCGGACGTGGGCCGAACGCCGAGTCAGTGTCCGTGGCGCCGCCGGTGGTCGGTACGAGGTTGCAACGCTTTGGGTTTCGATCGATCCCCAGGCCGTCCGGCCCCGCCGGCTGACACCTCAGTTCCTCGACCTCTACGGGCCCTCGGCGCTGGGGCGAAAGGTCTCAGCCAGGCAACGGATCTCCCGGCCAGAGAAGCGCCTTCTGGCCGACGGAGACCGCCTGGAGTGGACGCCGAGATGGGGAGACTTCGACACGTTCGGACACATGAACAACGTGGTCTACTGGTCCGCACTCCAACATGCTCTGGGAAACGACGTTGCCTCGGGCACTCGGCTTCTCATCGAACACGGCGCCGGCGTTGAGCCCGAGGATCATTCCGAGGTCGTCGTCGATCGAGGTTCGGACCGACTGCGGATGTGGTGGCTCAGCTACGGCGCCGACGGTCGGCTCAGCGATCAATACCTTGCTGCGGCCGAGGTGGTGTCGATCGGCTCTCGCACAACCTAGAGGTGGGTGTCGATGAGCTTCCGCAACGTGGCCTTGTTGAGTGCACCGCTGAACGTGTGCTGCACCGTGCCATCGGCGGCAATGAATACCGTGGTGGGCATGCCGAGAGCTTCCGACGCTTTGAACAGCTCGTTGCTCGGCTGGAATACCGTCGGGTAGGTCACGCCGGTGTCGGCGACCAACTGTAGCCATGCGTCCTCGTCGAAATCGGTGTTCACGCCGAGGAAGAGGACCTCACCGCTGACTTCACGGCTGACCTCTTCGAACTCGGGAAGCTCAGCCTTGCACGGGCCGCACCACGAAGCGAAAAAGTTCAACACCACAGGCGTTCCGGTGAAGTCGGCCAGCGTCGCTGACGACCCGTCGGGGGTGAAGAACTCAGAGTCCTGTGGCAGCTTCGAGCTCTCATCGGAACCGTTGGTACACGCGGTGACGACGAACAGGAGCGAAACGAGAACAACGCCGAGTCTCGACCGGCGAGGACGCACTTGTCGAGTCTGGCCGACGGGGGATCTCACAATCCTCAGAACCTCGCGTTGGCTCACTTCATTCCACCCGATCGTGGTCGAGCGACATTGATTTCACGTAATTCACTTGACAGAACAGTCGATGCGTAGTTCGGTCTAGTTCCAGCCCAATGGTGGGCTTTCACGCATCGGAAGGAGCATGTCGACATGATGGACCACATCACAACCACATATCGCACCGCCTCCGCCGAGCGTTGTTTTGTGCCTTCACCTGTGCGTGGATGCACCCAGACCACCAGCGCCCTCGCCGGCTCTTCGGCTGTTGTCAGCCCGTTTGCAGCCAATCAGGAAGCCATCGCCACACCTGCGGTGAAGACCTGGACGCGTATCGGTGGTGTTGCACCGCCAGCTCCCGTGCCCTTCCGTCTGAGTTGATCTAGCCCTAGATCAGCAAGATCAGACGCAAAGCCGCCGGGAGCACAAGCCCCGGCGGCTTTCTCATTTTCCCGCCCTGCCTTTTCCTGAAACCCCACGACACGCCAACCCGTACTCCCGCAAGAGACACGCCATGACTGCAATCGACATGTACATCAGCAACTTCAACCACGAGAACTTGAACGACTTCGGCGATCTCACTCTCGAGGGAGTGGATTGGACCGTGGCGGCCGCATGCCGGACCGTGGCCAACGCGAGCGAACTCTTCTTCTCCGACGAGTTCGCCGACATCCGGGCTGCCAAGCTCACCTGTGCCGAATGCCCGGTGATGGCTCAGTGCCTGGAGGAGGCCTTCGACCGCGGTGAG
Organism: Acidimicrobiales bacterium; assembly: GCA_048550155.1. Lineage (GTDB taxonomy): Bacteria > Actinomycetota > Acidimicrobiia > Acidimicrobiales > SZUA-35 > JABDIY01. The sequence continues at coordinate 21,230 of JBLYYW010000239.1, forward strand.
CCGTGTGGTGTGTGGGGTGGCCAGCTGTTCGAGGACGGCAAGATCGTGACGATCAAGCGTCGCCGGGGTCGGCCACCGAAGAACCCTCGGCCCGAGGATCAGCTCCCGATGATCCCGATTCCCGAGCACCTCGTGGCGCGCGGGGCCTGACAGTCGCGCGGGGCCCGGGGCCCCGCTCTTCTGCCCACACAAACTGTTCCGGGCGCGAACAGCCCACAGGGAATAGGAGCGACACTGGAGGCTGTTCTGTACGGTACGCGTACAGGAGTTCTCGCCCATGTCTGAGCTGTTCAATCCAATCGCATTCACCGCTGGAATGGTTGCCCTCGTCAACCCATGCGGTTTTGCACTCCTGCCGGCCTACCTCGGCTACTTCTTGGGGATGAACGACGGCAAGACCGACACTCGGTTGCAGGCGCTCAACCGCTCCCAGCTCGTGGCCGCCGCCCTCTCACTGGGGTTCCTCGTGGTGTTTGGGGCGCTCGGCATTGTGTTCACCGGGTTGCGGAGCCAACTGACGCCGATACTTCCCTGGTTCTCGATGGCGGTCGGCATCGCCCTGGTCATCTTGGGAGTTGCGATGCTGCGGGGCTTCAAGCCGATGATCAGTGTCCCGAGGATGGAAAAGGGCACCAGCGGCGGATCGATGCTCAACATGTTCCTGTTCGGCGTCTCCTATGCCGTGGCCTCGCTGTCATGCACCATTGGCGTGTTCCTCGCTGTCGTTGGAACCAGTGTCCCGGGCACGTCGTTCACCTCTCAGCTCGGTGGATTCCTGAGCTATGGCGCAGGCATGGGCCTGCTGGCGACCATACTGACGTTGGCGGTTGGGTTCGGCAAGAAGAACATCGTCACGAACTTCAAGAAGCTGCTCCCCAAGATCAACTTCATCTCCGGCCTGATCCTGATCCCAGTCGGGCTCTACGTCTTCCTGTATGGCGTCTGGGACCGCCAAGTTCTGGAAACCCCGGTAGACGAATGGACCCCGTGGCTCAACAGCTTCATGCGCTCGGCTCTCGACCTTCAGACCGAGATCTCCAACTTCATTGGCGACCGCTCAGCCATCTTCGGTTGGGCCTTCCTTGCGATCAACGCCGCGCTGATCATCCTCGGATTCGCTGAACGTCGGCTACGCAGGTCGCCAGAACTCGACACTCAGCGAGCCTGAGACTCAGACCCGTCAGAGGGAGTAGGTGAGGGCGGAGTGGGCTAACGCCTCGATCAAGAGTTCGAGGTGAGGAAACGGGGCAGGATATTTGTTGGCAGCCGGGGTGAGACCTCGGATCCCGGGTGGAAGCTCGAGCTGCATTCCCGCTGTCGGCGGCTTGTTCACCGGGTTGTCGGGATGTATGCCCCGGAGTGACTTGGGGATCGCATCGATGTCGGTCACCACGTTGTACCTCTCGGGAAGTGTCTCCCGCATGATGTCACCAGCGTGGACTGCGAGCTCCCGATTCTGGCCACCGAGCAGAAGGTCATCCCAGTGGCCGTGACGGCCGAATCCGTGAACTGCGATGACCACCTGACAGTGATCCACGAACCGCCGCAGCCTGTCCGAGTGCGCGCCCAGCACCGTGACCGATGGAAAGTGATGCCGGGTCCCGGGAGGCTGGGTGACCGAATACACCGAAGAGCCGCTGCGCTCCGCAGCCTCCCAGGCGATCCAGTCGGTGCGCCGTTCGAGGTTGCCCCCGTGAAACGCCATGAACCCGAAGCGGCTGCGAAGCTCCACATGCTCATCCACCCCGGGAAGTGCGAGCACCTCCGAGAAGCTCAGCCCGCGCTCGACCGCCTGCGACGACCACGTTCTCAACGCCATCGGAACGTCCGCAACGCAAGTACTGGGCTTACAACGACCCAGACCGTGAGCACGATCCATGCCCACCGTTGGCCGGCTGATCCGTCGGTCGTGGCCCGTAGGAGCTCGGCTGCCGCAGTTGTCGGCAGAAGCTTCGAGATCGCTCCCAACCAGCCGGGGAGCTCCTCAATGTCAAAGACTACTCCGCTGAACAGGAGCAGGACGATATAGATCGTGTTCGCGAGTGCGAGGGACCGAAGCCCGTCGGTCACCGATCCCAGTGTGAGACCGAGCCCGAAGAACGCCACGAGAGCGAAAATCACCACGACGGCAAGCGCTGGGTGTAGCGATGGTCGCCATCCCAACACGGCCCCGACCGCAAACAACACCGAGATCTGGACGACCGCAATTACCGCGGCGGCCAGGGCTCGCGAGCCCAGGAAGTCAGCGACTCTGACCGGACTCACCGCATACCGTCCGATCGCGCCAAAGGAACGATCGAAGCCCAGAGCGATGGCCAGCCGAACAAACCCACTGCTGAGCAAAGCGACGGTGAGCATCCCGGGAACGAGGAAGTCCACCGCGTCGGTCCCGCCGGTGGGAAGGACGTCTACGAGGCTGAAGAACACCAGCAGCAGGATCGGGAGACCGGCGGTGAGCAGGAGTTGTTCACCGTCGCGAGCTGCGACCCTCAGCTCGGATCGCGCCAGAACCGCTATCGGGGCGCTCACTGTTCGATCAACTCCCGATATGCGTCGGCCATGGATCGACTCCCGACAGAAGCTGCGGTGGCTACGATCCCCTTGGTTTCACACCACTGCAGAACTGCGCTCAGCCGAAGGTGTGCATCGGCGTCGGCCAGCAGGGCCGAAACGACCTCGCCCGTCGATACCGGAGCGAAGTCCAGGCCGAGTGCCTGGTTGATCTCGTTCGCCTGAACGGCGGTGATACCGCGAAGCCGGATTTCAGGTGCTGCGTCGGTGAGGGCTGAGACGGTCTCGTCACACACGACCGAGCGGTTGTGCAGGACGATCACCCGGTCGGCCACCAGCTCAACTTCGTCGAATCGGTGGGTGCTGAACAGCACCGTGCCGCCGTCGGCGGATCGCTGACGGAGAAGCTCGATGACGCGTTCCTGACCCTCGACGTCGAGGGCTGCGGTCGGTTCGTCCAACACCAGCAGATCCGTGCCTCCGACCAGGGCGATCGCGAGGCTCAGCCGTTGTTGTTGACCGCCTGACAGATTCCGCCACCGCCGGTCCGTCACGGCGGCCAAACCACAGTCGGCGATCGCAGCGGCAGCGTCGGCGCTCCGGTTGTAGAGATCAGCGAAGAGTTGAACGCACTCACCGGTTCGCAGTCCCATCGGCAGACCGCCTGTCTGTGGCATCACGCCCCAGCGGACTGCGATTCTGGCCCGATCCGTGTGAGGGTCGCTGCCCAGAACCCTGATCGATCCCCTCGACGGAGTGATCAGTCCGAGAAGTGAATTGATCGTGGACGTCTTGCCTGCCCCGTTGGCCCCGACGAGGGCTACGGTCTCGCCTTCATCCACTTGAAAGGAGACCTCTTCCACGGCGGTCTCGGCCCCGTAGCGCACGCTGAGGTCCTGCACTTCGACAACGGGCACCCCGATAACCTATAGGGCCGCGTTGGGGAGCTACGCACCCAATCGAGGTTTGGCTGGGGAGCTGACGGTCTCCGGAGATGTGATGCTCGGCGAGCATCTGAGGCACAGTGGTAGCATGGATCTGGCCCGGATGCGCCTCGACTACAGCGAGCACGGAATCGACGAGAACGATCTCCACGACGACCCGCTGGAACAGTGGAGAGCGTGGCTCCAGGATGCGGTGGACGCCGAAGTCGTGGAACCCAACGCAATGGTGGTCGCAACGGTGGAGGATGGGCAGCCCCGAACACGGACGCTTCTCGCAAAAGGTGTCGCTTCTGATGGAATCGACTTCTATACCAACTACACGAGCCACAAGGGCCGAGCACTGGGTGACGCAGGGCCGGTGTCTGCGACGTTCGTGTGGATCGCACTTCATCGACAGGTCACGTTTCTGGGAAACGCGTCAAAGGTGAGCGAAGAGGACTCCGACACCTACTTCGGGCTGCGGCCCCGGGAGGCCCAGCTGGGAGCTTGGACCAGCGAACAGTCGTCGACGATCGAGTCTCGAGAAGTGCTGACGCATCGGTTCAACGAATTCTCGGCTCGGTTCGGAGACCACGTGCCCCGTCCACCTCACTGGGGTGGCTATAGGATCGTGCCCCACGAAGTCGAGTTCTGGCAGGGCCGCCCAAATCGTTTGCATGATCGGGTTCGGTACCTGCGATCTGACGACGGCTGGACCCGAGACCGACTGGCACCCTGAGGGCCGACTACGTCTCGGTTGGGGCGGGTGTCTTGGCGAACTCGTCTGCGACGGTCTCGAAGGTCAGCGGGCGGTTGGCGGCCTCACGCCGTGCTCGACGGGCCGCTTCATCCTTCTGGTTCTCGCTCGAGACCCACCGGGAGAAGATCACGACGATGATGGCCCACAGCAAGAACCCGCCGCCCAACTTCATCACCAAACCTGCTGCGGTCTGATCGGTCAACGCGCTGAGTCCCCACATGCGGAACGGAGCGTCCTCGTAGTGGTCATAGACAATACGTTCGGCGAACACCAGGAATCCGCTGGGGATCGTGGGAACGATCGACATGCCAAACAGATACAAGCACTTCCCAAGTGGTGCGATGTGCCACTCCTTGATCGGTCCGATGACCGGCATCCACATCAGCAAACCGGCTGAGAACACCATCAGATGCAGCAGGAAGTGGGCTGCACCCGAATCCGCAGAAATCTGCACGGTGATCGGGAAGTGCAATGTGATGGTGAGTGCGTTGAAGATCAACAGTCCCCAGACGGGACGGGTGAACTTGTACAACAGACGCCAAGCAGTTGTGTCGGCGGGGATGACCAGTTCGAGGAGCCACCTCGGCATCGACAACACGAACAATCCAGGGATGATCATGCTGAGGAACATGTGTTGCACCATGTGCACGACGTAGAGATACTGTTCGGCGACGTCGTGAATGGGGTAGTCAGACATCACCCACATGGTCGCTACCGCGGTGAGGTACAGGGCCTTCTGGGTCCGCGTGATCGCCGGGTACCCGAGCGCGATCGCTCGTGGCTGAATGACCTTCACGCCGTACCAGCCCAGGGCCAACGCACCGATGATCAGCGCCCAGACCTCACCGTGGAAAATGTAGGGAACCGTGCCACCCAGATCCATCGGGAGGCCTCCTTTGCGCCGCGCTACGCCCGCGACGGCACGTCAGATATCGAACTGGAATGCGGCAAACACCGCAAGGTACACACACACTGCCAGCACGATCGCGATGCCGAACACTGTTGTGAACCAGTAGCCGTTGAGGACTTTGAAGTCGGTATTCAGGTGCATGAACACCCCACCGACGATAAGAAACTTGATGACCATCATGATCAAGAGCGGGGCGACCAACGCCACCCCGGAGAGCCCCAGATACGACCACGCCACCTCGACTGCGGTGAGGATCGCGAGGGCGAGGAAGGTGAGCCAGTAGGTGCGTGCTGTCGGGTGATGCTCGTGATCGTCGTGAGTCTCGACGGCGTGATCAGTGGTTGCGGTTGCCATCAGAAGCTCCTTACGGGATCAGGTACACGATCGTGAAGATCAGCACCCAAACAATGTCGACGAAGTGCCAGTACAGCCCCACGAGTTCTACGGTCTCGGCACGGTCCTGCTGCATCTTGCCCCTGAAGCTCAGATAGACGAGTGAGCCGAGCATGATCAGGCCACCGGTGACGTGCGCACCGTGGAAGCCGGTGAGGGTATAGAACGCCGTCCCGAACACGGTGCCGTCGTAGGTGAGGCCTTCGCGGAAGAACGTGGTGAATTCGTAGACCTGGCCGGCCATGAAGGTCGCACCCAACAACATGGTCGTGCTGAGCCAGATCCTGAGGTTCTTGTAGTTGCCCTCGCTGACCGCTTTGTGCGCCAGGACCATGGTGAGCGAACTCATCAGAAGAATGAACGAGCTGAGCGACGTGAACGGGATGTCGAAGATCGGTTCTACCGATGCCGTCTCGATCATCTCGGCGACCAGTTCATCATTCTCGCCGTCGCTGATTCCGGCGATGACGTCGGGGTTGCCCGCAGTGAGCTCGATGATGAATCGGGTCTTGCTGATCAGGTACGTGGAGATGAGTGCGCCGAACAGCAGGCACTCTGACCCGAGGAACAGCCACATCGCGAGCTTCATGTTGCTCAGGCCGAGGCTGGTGTAGTGCTCCTCGTGACCGCCGTGATCAGCCATGTGATCAGTGGCTTCGTCGATCCCGGCTGCGGCGTCGGCACCGGCGGCGACGATGTCGTCAACGGTGATATCGGTATCAGACATTTGCGCCTACCAGTTCAGCTTCGGGTTCGTCGTGATGACTGTCGTCGTCGAGATCGTCGGCCGGTTCCAGACTCCAGCCGTACATGGCGGCCACGACCATCGCCATGCCGGGGATGCACAGCCAAAGGCTGTAGATGAGCCCGTACCCGACAATCGGGATCGAGAACGCCAGAACTATTGGCCAGTACGACGGGGCGGGAAGGTGGACACCCTTTCCGTTGCCGGGCTGGGCCAGATCTTTTCCGGTTGCCACGCGCCGGATCGTGCCGTTGTCGTCCTCTTGATACTTGCGATGCCAGAAGTCGTCGAGGCTGGTCACGGTGGGGGTGACATCGAAGTTGTGCTCGGGGGTTGGCGACTGAATGCTCCATTCGATCGAACGTGCATCCCACGGGTCCGGGCCCACATCGGGCCGGCCGGCCCGCCGCCAGCTGCTGTAGCTGTACGCCATGTTGTACACGATGGACAGGGTCGCGGCGGCGAGAATGAACGAGCCGATGGTGGCCCACAGATTCCACGTGTTGAATCCCTGGGAGGTGTCGTAGGTCTGCATGCGACGGGGCATTCCCTGCAGTCCGAGGATGTGCATGGGACCGAACGTCAAGTTGAAGCCCAAAACCATGGTCCAGAAGTTCCACTTGCCGATCTTCTCGTTCAGCTTGTACCCGAAGGCCTTGGGGAACCAGAAGTAGACGCCGCTGTAGAAGCCGAACAGGGCGCCTCCGAACAGCACGTAGTGGAAGTGAGCCACGATGTAGTAGGTGTCGGTCTGTTGGGTGTCGGACGGAGCGATGGAGTGCGTCACTCCCGACAGTCCGCCCAAGGTGAACTGTGTGACGAGACCGATCGAGAACAACATCGCAGTGTTCAAAATCAACTTGCCGCCCCAGAGGGTCGCGAGCCAGTTCAGTATCTTCACCCCGGTCGGCACCGCGATGAACATCGTTGCCACCGCGAAGGCAGTCACTGACAGCGGACCCATGCCGGAGACGAACATGTGGTGGGCCCAGACACCCCAGCCCATGAAGCCGATGGCGATGCCGGAGAAGACCATGAACGGGTAACCGAAGATGGGCTTGCGGGCGAAGACCGGAATCACCTCGGACACGATTCCGAAGGCGGGGAGGATCATGAGGTACACCTCGGGGTGACCGAAGATCCAGAAGAGGTGCTGCCACAACAGCGGATCGGCGCCCTGCTGCACGTTGAAGAAGTTGCCGTCGAACTTGCGGTCGAAGAGGAGAAGCAACTGCGCCACGGTGATGACGGGGATGGCGAACAACAGCAGAAACTGGGTGACGAGCGTCATCCACGTGAAGACCGGCATCCGCATCCATGTCATGCCCGGGGCTCGCATGTTCAGGACGGTGGTGATCAGGTTGATGGCGCCGGTGAGGGAGCCGAACCCGACGATGATGAGGCCAACGTTCCAGAAGTCGATGCCGGGACCGGGGCTGTAGACCAAACCGTTGTTCGGGGCGTAGTTGAACCAGCCGCCATCCGGGGCACCGCCCAGGAACCAGCTCGTGTTCAACATGATGCCCCCGCCAAGGAACACCCAGAAACTGAAGGCGTTGATGCGTGGGAACGCGACGTCTCGCGCCCCGATCTGGAGCGGCAACA
>JBLYYW010000240.1:0-8020 GCA_048550155.1 Acidimicrobiales bacterium
ACGCGGCGTTGATTTCCTCCGCTGATGCCTCGGTTTCCAACACACCGGTGAAGTCGGTGATCGACCCGGTGGGAACCGGCACCCGCATGGCGATGCCATCGAGCTTGCCCTGCATGCTCGACATCACCAGACCGGTGGCCCGGGCGGCACCGGTTGAGGTGGGAATGATGTTCACTGCGGCGGCACGGGCCCGGCGTAGATCCTTGTGAGCGGTGTCCACGGTGGGCTGATCACCGGTGTATGCGTGAATGGTGGTCATCAGCCCGTGCACCAATCCGAAGTTGTCGTCGAGCACCTTGACCATCGGGACGAAACAGTTGGTGGTGCACGATGCGTTGGAGATCACTTTGTCGGTGGCGGGATCGAAGTCCTCGTGGTTTGCGCCATAGACGAACGTCTTGTCGGCGCCCGAACACGGGGCGGAAACGATCACATACGGAGCGCCACCGTCGAGGTGCAGTGCAGCCTTGTCTCGGGAGTTGAAAACGCCGGTGGATTCGATGACAACGTCAACCCCGAGGTCGCCCCACGGCAGGTCGGCGGGGCTGCGCTCGCTCAGAACCTTGAGCACATCACCGTCGACGGAGATTCCATCGTCGACCGCCTTGATCTCATGCGGGAACACCCCGAGCACGCTGTCGTACTTCAGAAGGTGAGCCATCGTTTTCATGTCACCAAGGTCGTTCACGGCAACGAAATCGAAGTCGGCTCCTTGCTTTTTGGCGGCACGGAAGAAGTTCCGTCCGATCCGGCCGAATCCGTTGATCCCTACTCGAATAGTCATGAGGGCGACGATAGCGGTGTGTTGGGTCGGGACCCTAGGGCTACAGGTCCCTATTCACGAGTTCGCTCAGCCGGCGTCAGACGAGCTAGCGGATACTCGACAGCACCGCGGCCAGCGCGAGGGGCTCGTGTGACCACCCATCGGAGGCTCGCAATGGTGCTGCCATCACCTTGAAGTCTCCGATCGGGTGCTCCTGGGTTTCGTCGACGACCACAACGTCGGGCCAAATGCCGTGGTCGGCCAGGGCACAGATGTGTTCATTGAGCCCGAAACCCTTTGCTTCGGCTCGGTCGTTCGCAACGTTGGCAATGTAGATCGACGTGCCTTCGGTTGTTGCCAGCGCTTCGTTTATTCCCGGCACCACCGCCGTTGCGAGCACGGAGGTGAACAACGACCCGGGTCCGATCACGATCTGATCGGCCATCAGGATCGCATCGACCGCTTCGGGATTGGCGGAGATCGAAGGATCGGTGAGCCGCAGATTGCGGATCCCGGCCGCACGCTCAATCGTCACCTGTCCACTGATCGTCCCCGCATCGGTGTCGGCCATCAAGGTCACCTCACACACCGTTGCCGGATGCAACCTGCCCTGAGCATCGACCAGCCGCTCCATCTCACCGATGGCGGCGGTGAAGTCGCCGGATGCGTCGGCCAATCCAGCGATGATCAGATTACCGACCGCGTGCCCCTGGAGCGGTCCGGATTCGAATCGGTGTTCCAGTGACCGGGCCAACATCGAGCGGCTGCCGCTGAGTGCAGTCAGACACCGCCGGATATCACCGGGTGCCGGCAGGCCGAGCTCACGGCGCAGCCGCCCGGACGAGCCGCCATCATCGGCAACCGAGACAATCCCATCGACGGATTGGGCGTAGTTCCGGATGGCCGACAGTGCGCTGGCCAGACCGTGTCCGCCCCCGAGGGCCACAACTCGTCGAACTTCGGCCACGCCTAGCGCTCGATGTCCCGATGCCGAACGCCCGGATCCCAACCGTTGTTCGACAGGTGACGTGCGATCTCCTCGGCCACTGCGACCGAGCGGTGCCTACCGCCGGTACAGCCGAATGCGATGCCGAGGTAGGAACGTCCTTCGGTTGCGTAGGCCGGTATCACATCGTCCAGCAGTGCGGTGAGGTGACCGAGGAATCGCTGGGTGACATCCCGTTCGAGCACGAACGCAGCCACGGCATCGTCCTGCCCACTGAACTGGCGCAGCTCCGGTTCCCAGTGCGGGTTCGGCAGGAAGCGACAATCCAACACGAGGTCCACATCGGTAGGGATCCCGTGCTTGTAGCCGAACGACGACACCGTGATACGCATCCCGTGTTCGCTGTCAGGCTCAGACAGAATCGACGTGAGGCGCTCCCGAAGCTGATGCGGATTCATGTTCGAAGTGTCCAGAACGAGATCTGCGGCCGCTTTGGCGCCCACATAAAGGCCACGCTCCTCCTCGATGGCATCGATCAACGAGCCATGGCTGAACGGGTGGCGTCGTTTGGTGCTTTCGTAGCGCTGCACCAGAGCAGGAGTAGAGGCGTCCAGGAAGAAAACCCTCACCGAGTCGACCCGTTCGCGCAACGCTTCGATCTCACGCTCCAGCGCATCGTCGTAGCCCTGCATCACCAGAGCCACGCGGTCGAATCGCTCGGTGTTCGAACCGGCGAGCTCGGCCACCTTGGAGACCAACGCCACCGGAAGGTTGTCGATGACGAACCAGCCCAGATCCTCGAAGGTTCCTGCCGCTGTCGACCGCCCAGCGCCCGACAACCCCGTCACCACTACGACGTTGCTCACCTGCATGCCTCCACTCGCATCGTCGGCGCCAGGGCGCCTCCTCCGGTCTCAGTCCGCAGCCTCACAGACTCAAACCTACTACTGTGCCGTCTTGGTGAGATCAAGGACCAGCAGCCGAGGGATCGACGCGGCGGCCTCGTACTTGGGAGAGAGATCCAGGAAACCCGGTGGCGGAGCGGGTTCGTCGATTCGACGCAGCGTCAGACCAGCACCAATCAAGGTGTTGAGGTACCGCGACAGCGGCCGGTGGATGAACTTCACGAAGATGTCCTTGCCGACCTCCTCCGTGGTGACCGCCTCGTTCAAGTACTCACCGAGCCGCCAATACTGCTCGGGAGGATCCAGAATCTGGTCATCGATCCAACCGCTGTTCGGCGTCTGAAGCAGCGGGTGGTTGAGAAGAAACAGGAAGCGCCCACCGGGACGCAGGACACGAGCCACCTCAGCGATCGCATCATCCACCTCGTCGATGTGCTCGAACACCAGGCAGGCGACCACAGCATCAACCGATCCGGACGCCATCGGGATCGCATCGGCCGAACCGACGCCGTACGCAGCTCCCCCACCGCGCTCAACCGCCACCTCGATCTGTCCCGGGAACGGATCCAAACCGACAACCTCAGCGCCTGCATTGCCGAGTGCTCTGGCGAGTTGACCCTCGCCAGTACCGAGATCCAGCACCCGCCCGGCGCCGCCCAGCCGGGCCACAACCAGTGGGATGATCTGTTCTTCGTACTCGGGGTCGACCCCGTCGGTGAACTCCCGCACCCACCAGTGCGAGTGATCATTCCAGTCCTGTTGGACAGTTCCCTCGGTCATCCCCGCACCTTCTCATAGACGGCCTCGGCCACATCATCTGGCAGCCAGGTCAACGCCTTGAGGTTCTCCAGACTGGCCTGCTTCACCTTCTTCACGCTGCCCAGTTCTTTGAGAAGCCGCTTCTGCCGAACCGGTCCCAGCCCGGGGATTCCGTCCAGTACAGACGTCGTCATTCGTTTGTTCCGAAGTTGGCGGTGGTAGGTGATCGCGAAGCGGTGGCTCTCATCGCGAATCCGCTGCATCAGGTACAGCGCTTCGGACTGCCTCGGCAACCTGACCGGCTCGGAATCGAACGGCAGGTAAATCTCCTCGAACTGTTTGGCCAACGACACGCAGGGGATGTGCCCGAACAGATCGAGATCCTCGAGCACCTTGATGGCTCGGCTCAACTGACCCTTTCCACCATCAACCACGAGCAGTTGAGGTGGATACTGAAACTTGCCCCGCTCGGAAACCGGCTTGTCTCGGTCCACCTTGTATGCGGTCAGGCGGCGTCGAAGCACTTCTTCCATCGCCGCGAAGTCGTCGTTCTGATCCACCGTCTTGATCTTGAATCGGCGGTACTGATTTTTTGCGGGGAGGCCGTCTTCCACCACCACCATGGAGCCCACGTAGTCGGTCCCCTGCATGTGGCTCATGTCGTAACACTCGATCCGCAGCGGGGCCTCGGGTAGATCCAGGTACTGCTGGAGCTCGTTCAGCGCCCGCGCTCTGGCGTTGTGATCGGTGGCCCGTTTCATCCGGTGGCGAGTGAACTCCTCCTGGGCATTCTTGGTGACCATCGCCAGGAGGTCCACCTTGTCGCCTCGTCGCGGTTGGCGAATCTCCACGTTGGAGCCTCGCAAGACCGACAGCCACTCGGTGTAGAGCTCGGGTTCGGTGCCGGTGTTGGGCACCAGAACGACCTTGGGCATCCCCTGCACCGGCTCCTCGTCGTAAAGGCTCTCCAGCACCTTGTCGACCACTTCCCGATCATCCAGCGGTTCGACCTTGTCGATGATGAAGCTGCGACGGCCGGTAACACGGCCGCGCCTCACATAGAAAACGAAAATGCACGCCTCGAGGTCGTCCTCGGCGATGCCGACAACGTCGAGGTCCTCGGTGCGGTCGGCGACCATCTGGTTCTTCTCGATGGTGCGTCGAACCGCACCCATGCGATCCCTCAGTCGGGCTGCCTGTTCGAATTCCAGTTCTGCGGCGGCCGCGTTCATCTGGGTCTCGAGGCGTTTCAGAACCGGATCGGTGTCGCCGTCCAAGAACTCGAGAAGATCGGTGACCATTTGGTCGTAGTCGACTTTGGTTACCTCGCCCACACATGGAGCCGAGCATTTCTCGATGTGGTAGAGCAAACAGGGTTTGCCGAGCTTGGCGTGGCGGTCGAGTTTGTTGTCCGAACACGAACGGACCGGAAAGACCCGAAGCAGTGAGTCGAGCGTGTCCCGGATCGCCCACGCATGTGCATAGGGGCCGAAGTAGCGGATTCCCTTACGTTTCTTGCCCCTCATCACCCGAGGGCGCGGCCACTCGTCACCGACGGTGACCGCCATGTACGGATAGCTCTTGTCGTCGACGAGACGAATGTTGAAACGCGGGAGGTGCTCCTTGATCAGGTTGTATTCGAGCATCAGGGCTTCGACGTCGTTGTCGACCTGAATCCACTCCACCCGATCCGCGGTAGCGACCATCTGAGCGGTCCGGGCGTGCATGTTCCTGGGGTTCTGGAAGTAGTTGCTGAGGCGGCTACGCAGGGATTTTGCCTTGCCGACATAGATGACCCGACCCTCGGCATCGAAGAATTGATAGGAGCCGGGGGCGTCAGGAATCGATCCCGCTGGCGGACGTTTCACCACTCCTCACAGACTACCGACCACCAGCCGTCGAACGATCGGACTCGGACCAGGGTTGAGGGCCCTCACTTCGCCGTCGGCATCAGGAACAGAAGCCTGGGTGTCTCACTTAACTCGGTGTCGGTTTCTGCCGACCGAATAGGTACGAGAGGAGGGTCGTGATGGACCGCTGTATCAGTTGCCAGAACATTCTGCCGCGGACGGTCGACCGCTGCCCTGTGTGTGGCCAGGACAATGCTCCGGCGAAAGCAGAGACCCTCGAAGTGCCCGCCGTGCCGCAGGGCAAAGACTTTCTCGAGGCCATCCAGTCACGACCAAGCCGTACCGAAAAGGCTCCGCGGATCAGTTCCCCCCGAAGCGGGCGAGCACCCAAACGCACCGGTCACGATGGAGCGACCCCGCTCTATGAACCGTCCAGCTCGCCCGAGCAGCGCGAGAGCGACTTCGACCTGCCCGATCTGGGCGAACGAACCCGTTCGGTCGCAGCCTTCTCCTCCAGGCTCAACTCCAATATCAAGATCGGGCGCAGAAAGTCCCATGTGTTCGTGGTGACCACGGCTGCACTGCTGGCGGTGGCATCGCTGGGTGCTGGAACCGCCGTCGGGATTCAGCGAACCGAGGTACCGGACCAAATCGCCATGTCCTCGGTTGTCGTCCCGGTCCGACCAACCGACGACCCGCTTCTGGTAGAAGGCCCGGTCGAAGGATTCGACCCGGCAGCCATTGTCACGATCTCAGAAGCTCCGAGCTGCGGAGGGCCGATCCGAGCCACTGGAGCAGTCGTCGAAGGGGGCACTGTGGTGGCCCCACTCAAATCCACCCAAAACGGAAACTCTCCGGCGCTCATCGGAGACGACATCCAGACCGAGTCGGACATCATCGGACTGTCGAACCCGAACGACCTTGCGGTGCTGCGGCCCGAGAATCGCATCGAGAACCGCCTCCGGATCGCGACCACCACCCAGATCCGAACCGGGACGCAACTGGCAGTCGTGTCCGTCAGCAGCGCCAGGATTACGCTGCGGCCCGCCGTGGTCACCGACTTCGAGACCCGGGACGGAGCCGTCCACAGCTTCTCGATCGGAACGGTCTTCGAAGAAGAATTGCCGACAGCCACCCAGTCCTTTGCCCGCGGAACGTTCGTGGTTGACCAGGCAGGCGATCTGCTCGGGATGGCCGACAACACCGGATCGTTCGTCACCGCCTTGCGGATCTCAGAGACCGTGGCTCGATTCCAGGCGAACCCGACCTTCCCAGACCCCGTCTGCAGTTAGGCGTCGGGCCCGATCCGGGCTGCCCGCACGCTCATATACTGAACCCATGTTGCGGATCCAGCGGAACCTGCCCGAGCGATACTCAGGCGCCACCGACGCCGAACTCGAGCACATGATTCGCGAAGCGAAAGCGGCACTGGGCGACAACCTGTTCATCCTCGGTCACCACTACCAGCGCGATGACGTCATCCAATTCGCCGACGCGAGGGGCGACAGTTTCAAGCTCTCTGTGCTCGCCCAGGAACGGCCTCAAGCCAAGTATGTGGTGTTCTGTGGCGTGCACTTCATGGCCGAAAGCGCCGACATTCTCACCAACGATGACCAGGTGGTGATCCTCCCGGATCTCAACGCCGGCTGTTCCATGGCCGACATGGCCGATATCGACCAGGTCGAAGAAGCGTGGGAGGCTCTCGCCGAAACGATCGACATCAGCTCGATCATCCCGATCACCTACATGAACTCGTCAGCCGCGATCAAAAGCTTCGTGGGCAAGCACGGCGGTGCGGTGTGCACGTCGAGCAACGCTCGAGCAGTGCTCGAATGGGTATTCAACGATCAGCTGGCAGAAAAAGTGCTGTTCTTCCCTGACCAACATCTCGGTCGCAACACCGGACTGGCCATGGGCTACGGCCTCGATCAGATGAAGTTGTGGGACCCCCGCCAGGATCGCGGCGGTCTGACCGAGGCGGACTGCAAGGAAGCGTCACTTCTCTTGTGGAAGGGTCACTGCACCATCCACCAACGTTTCACTCCCGAGCTCGTCCACACGTTCCGGGCCGCGCACCCCGACGGGATCGTCATCATCCACCCCGAGGCACCGTATGAAGCGTGCGCCGAGGCAGACTTCCTCGGTTCGACCAGCTACATACTCAACAAGGTCGCTGAGCTGCCGGCTGGTTCCACGGTTGGTATCGGGACCGAGGTTCATCTGGTCAACCGGATCGCCCAGCAAAACCCCGACAAGACCGTCGTCAATCTCGATCCGCTGGTCTGCCCGTGCTCAACCATGGCCAGGATCGACATGCCCCATCTCGCCCACGTGTTGGAGAACCTGGTCGAGGGCCGAGTGGTCAACCACATCACCGTCGACCCTGAAACCACCGAGTGGTCAAAGATCGCATTGCAGAGGATGCTCGACATCACCTAAAACGGGTTGAAGAACTGGCCCCGCGTGCCGATGGGAGCCGATGAGCCAGTGGACCCGATCAACCCTCGACGCCATCGACCAATGGATCGACGCCAACGGTTCGTCGTTCCACGACGGAGAGCCATTCCCGCACGCTGTCATCGACAACGTGTTCGACGACGCAATACTCCAGCGTGTATTGGCCGAATTCCCCGATCCCGACAGTCCGATCTGGGACCGTTCGAATGATCCTGGAATACAAGTCAAGCTCCGATCCAACTGGGAAAGCGACGAGGACATCGAGCCCGCCACCAGGGAGCTGGTTCACTTCCTCAACTCCGGCGAGTTCATGAGACGCCTCAGCCGTCTCACCAAGATC
>JBLYYW010000241.1:0-6184 GCA_048550155.1 Acidimicrobiales bacterium
ACTACAAACACCGCACCGACCCCCACCAACCCACAACACCACTCACCCAACTCTTCACCGACACACCCCTCACCATCCAACTCGAATAACCCCACCCCCACCCCACCAACAACCGACCCCTCAACCCACCCCGCCCAACAGCGGGGCAAACGTGCGTCATTCAACAGACAAACAGGAAAGCTGAAACCAACATGGGAGTGAGAAGCTGAACAGGAAGCTCGTGGTCTAGCGCAGGGTGGCGTGGTGCCTCTTCGTGACCTCGTTGATCATCTTGTTCCGCGCGCTCGACACGTCATCGTCGCTGAGCGTGCGATCATCGGCCTGAAGGCGGATGGCGAACGCGAGCGACCGCACATCGGCTCCCAGTGAGTCGGAGCGGAACACGTCGAAGAGTTCGACCGATTTCGCCAACGGTCGCCCGGCCTTGAGAAGCGAGTCGGAAACGGCCGAGGCCTCCACGCTGGAGGGCACAACAAAGGCAAGATCGAGGTCGCTCGCCGGAAAGCGACTGACCTTCTTGGCTTTCGGGACCGATGTCAGACCGGGTACAAGCGGATCGACGTCGAGTGAGAACCAACCAATGCGTCCGGAGGCCTCATAGTGGTCAACGGCAGCGGGATCGATCTCGCCGACCTCTCCGATCGTCCGTCCACGGAAGATGACCTCCGCTGCACGCGTGGGATGCAGGCCGGCTCGCTGGGCATTCTTGATGCGAAGGTCAAGTCCCAGGATCGCAGCAATTTCGCGTAGAAGTTCGACCGCCCCACCGGCATCGCTGCCGCTGAGAATAGCTCCGACCGACAGAGGCTCATTGGGCAACTCGCCATCGGAGGTGGGAAGGTACACGACTCCGAGTTCGAAGAGCCTCACGTCTTCATTGCCACGACTCTGGTTGTACGCAACCGCTTTGAGAAGGCCGGGCAGCAAGGAGGTTCGCAGCACCGATTCCTCCGCTACGAGCGGGTTGGCGAGGGTGAGACCGTCTGAACCCAGTCCTGCTGCGGCCAGGTCACCGGGAGCCAGGAACGGCAAAGGTACGGCTTCGGCACAGCCGGCGGATGCGAACGCACGTCGAATTCTCCGTCGCGCTTTTTGACCCGGAGTCAGCTGCCCCGCTTGCAGAGAAACGGGCACTCGGTTCTCGATGTTCTCGTACCCGAAGTGTCGCCCCACCTCTTCTGCGATGTCCGCTTCGATCGACACGTCTGGCCGCCAGGTAGGGACTGTCACGTCAAAGGTCTGCTGCTCCAGGTCGTTGGTGTAGAGCGCACCGCACTCGAATCCGATGGGTGCAAGCAGTTCTCTCATGCGTTCGCCTGCAATTGTGGTACCCAGCAGATGGTTCACCCGGTGGACCCGGGTGGGGACGACGGTCGGAACGATCGGTGACGGCTCGGCGACAACGTGCCCGGGCGCGATCTCGGCCCCGGTGAGCTTGATCGCCAGTTCACAGAAGCGGTCGAGGGCGCGCTCGAGGCCGAGGGGATCAACACCACGTTCGAAGCGAGTGGAGGCTTCGCTCCGGAGGTTCAGCCGACGAGAGGTGTGCGCCATGCTCATCTGATCCCAGACCGCCGCCTCGAGAAGGACGTTTGTGGTGGAATCGGAGATCTCGGTTTCGAAACCTCCCATGACGCCCGCCAGGCTTATCGGTGCCCCGGTGATATCGGTTATGACTCCATCGCCGAGGCCTCGACCAATTCCCGAGCCGTCGGGCGCCAGCAAGGCGCGCTCGGCGCCATCCAGAGTGTTCAGGGTCTCCCCCTCAAAGGCTCGGCGGACCGTCAGGTGCCCGTCAGGGACCTTGTCGAGGTCGAAGGTGTGGTTTGGGTGGCCTGTCTCGAGCATGACGTAGTTCGAGATGTCCACGATCGTGCTGATCGGCCGCATCCCTGCCGCGTTCAGACGGGCTTGCATCCATCCCGGCGACTGCCCGTTGGTCACATTTCGGAGCACACGGGCTCCGAATCGGGGGCAGAGGTCCTCGGCTTCGATCCGAACTGAACAGACCTCGGCGGCGGGAGCGCCAGATGTGGGGACTGACGGCTCGGGCAAGGTGAACGGTACCCTCTGCTTGGCTGCCAGATCCCGAGCGATTCCGATGATGCTCAGCGCTTCAGGCCGATTGGGTTCCACGTCGAGGTCGAACACGGTCTCACTGGTTGCTCCGAGAGCTTCGGCGAGCGAGTCCCCGACCTTCAAATCCGAATCGAGAATCAGGATGCCGAGGTGGTCATCGCTGAGTTCGAGTTCGGCTCCGGAGCAGATCATTCCGTTGGAGATCTCTCCTCGCAGCTTTCGCTGTGCGATCTCCATTCCGTTGGGCATCACGGTTCCGACCGTGGCAAAAGGAACCTTGTCCCCGACGGTCATGTTGAAGGCTCCACAACACACCTGCAGTGGCCGGCCGTCGCCGGGATCGACGTCGACCAACTGAATCTTGTCGGCCTGCGGATGGGGGCGGAGGTCAAGCACCTCGGCTACGACGATGCCGTCCCAGCTTGCGCCGACGGTCTCCACGGCTTCGACGACCAGCCCGACACTGGTCAGCTGTTCGGCAATCTGTTCTGGCTCGCCCTCGATCGGGGCGAACTCTCTCATCCATGAAAGAACTGCGCGCATGAGTCCAGTACCTCTCAGAACTGTTCGAGGAAGCGAATATCGTTGGTGAAGGCGTCGCGGAGATCATCGACACCGTTCTTGATGGACAGGAACCGATCGATTCCGAAGCCGAAGGCGAAACCGCTCCACTCTTCGGGGTCGATCCCGCCGGCTCGTAACACGTTGGGATGCACAACACCACACCCGCCGAGTTCGAGCCAGGACCCATCGGGGCGCTGAATGTCGAACTCGGCCGAGGGTTCGGTGAACGGGAAGTAGTTGGGCCGCAGTCGACTGTGAAAGTCGTGCCCGAAGAATGCTTGGGTGAACTCGTCGATGGTGCCGGCCAGATCAGCGAGCCCGATGGTGCGGTCTACGACCAGCCCTTCGATCTGATGGAACACCGGAAGATGGGTGGCGTCCGCGGTGTCTCTGCGGAACACTCGACCGGGTGCCACGATGTAAATCGGCGGATCTTGCTCGAGCATCGTCCTGATCTGCACTGGTGAGGTGTGAGTACGGAGCACGGTGCTGCCAGGCTCGCCGTTGTTCACATAGAGCGAATCGAACGCATCTCGAGCCGGGTGACCTTTGGGAATGTTGAGGGCGTCGAAGTTGTGCCAGTCGGTCTCGACGTGAGGGCCCTCTGCGATCTGGAAGCCCATCCCGATGAAGGTGTCTTCGAGTTCCTCCCAGGCTCGCGTGAGCGGGTGGATGTGCCCCACCCTCGGCGTGCTCACGACCTCGGTGAGGTCCATCCGTTCAGCTTCGAGCAGTACCGCTCGCTCCGCCTCTGCAAGCCCGCTTCTACGTTCTTCGAGTGCGGTTTCGATGCCGTCTTTTGCTTCCTGAACCGCAATGCCGACCATTTTTCGATCGGTCGGTACGACCTCGCTGATGGCCTTCCGAGCTTTGAGAATTGGCCCGTTCTTTCCGGTTGCTGCAGACTCGATGTCACCCAGCGCTCGGCTGTCGGCGGCGTCGGCGATGGAGGAGAGGATTGATGCGACGGCCTCGTTCAGGTCGGTCAGGACGGCGTTCGTTGGGAGGATGTCAGGCATTTCGCCTCGTACTTTCATGTCATGCGCTCAAGACGATCTGGCGAGCGTAATGGCTTGTCGCTGTTCCAGCGCTGCAAATACGACGATCGCTGCTGCGGCGGCAACATTGAGCGATTCGGTTGGACCGGCCAAAGGGATTGTGACGGCCTGGTCGCACCGGTCGATGAAGTCCGAATCGAGCCCGTGGGCCTCGTTGCCGAGGCAGAGCACTGCCTGGTCGAGTTCGATCGACCGATAGTCGACACCCCCCGTGACGGTCGTGGCCACAACGGGGTGACGGCCGAGTGAGAAGAACTCGTCCACGCCAAGTGCCAGGATCGGGATGCGGAACACAGCTCCGGCCGACGCACGGATCACCTTTGGATTCCAGTGATCAACACAATCGCCAACCAGCGCCACTCCGGCCATCCCACCAGCCTCAGCCGTACGGATCATGGTTCCCACATTGCCGGGATCGCTCATGTGCACCTGGGCGAGGATGCCGCCCGCCGGCAATGGCGATGAGGCTGGCATGACCGCAACGGCTGCAATCTGCTGCGGCGTCTGGGTGCTGAGCACCCGGTCGAGACGCCCAGGTTGAATATCAAAAAGCTCTACACCGGCATCGGCATGGACCTCGAGCAGGTCCGGGGTCCCGACAAGGTGCGAGACCTCCACCGGAGACGCCAGCAGCTCGGCGACGAGCACGGGGCCCTCGACAACGAATCTCTTGTGAGTGCGCCGAGCCGACGCACTGCCCAACAGGGTGCGCAGCTCGGATAGATGCGACTTGGTAGCGGAACGCAGCGCCATCAGGCAGCGGCTTCAGCGGCTCCCGATGCGGTCACGAGGGCGGTAAAAGCTGCCTCATCGGTGACGGCCAGGTCGGCCAACATCTTGCGATCGACCTCGATCTCCTGGGCTTTGAGCCCGGCGATGAAGCGGCTGTACGTGGTGCCGTTGGCACGACACGCTGCGTTGATCCGTTGGATCCACAGACGACGCATCTCACCTTTGCGGGCACGGCGGTCACGGAAGGCGTAATTGCCGCTGTGCATGACCTGCTCGTTGGCGGCCCGCACGCTGCGGCTCTTGTTGCCGTAGTAGCCCTTGGCCTTGGCCAGGGTTTCCTTGCGGCGCTTCTTGGAGTGAACGGCTCTCTTGACGCGTGCCATGGCGCTCTTCTTTCTCTAGATCTACTACTGGTGGGTGAACGAGGTCAGCTGGACAGCATCTCGTTGATGCGCTTCTCATCGGCCTTGGCGACCAACTGGGGACCGCCGAGACGACGCTTGCGACGGCTGGTCATCTTCTCGTTGAAGTGGTTGAGGTTCTTGCTGCGACGACGGATCTTGCCGGTGCCGGTCTTCTTGAACCGCTTCTTGGCCCCGGAGTGGGACTTCATCTTGTTACCCATTGTCTGACTCGCTTTCGGCGTCGGCTTGGGCCCGCTGGGCTTTCACCGCTTCGACTTCTTCGGCAGATGGAGGTGCGGGTCGCTGTGCTGCGAGCGCCGAAGCCTCCCTCTTTTTCTCTTCGTTCTTCTTTTCCTTGGCCTTCTTTGCATCCGGCCCCAACACCATGGTCATGTTGCGACTCTCGAGCCTCGGCCGAGCTTCCACCTTGGCGTAGTCGTCGGTTCGTTCCGCGATTCGGTCAAGGATGTCCCGCCCCAGTTCGGGGTGAGTGACCTCGCGCCCTCGGAACATGATGGTGATCTTCACTTTGTGGCCCTCGTGGAGGAACTTCTCCACTTTTCGGGTCTTTGTTTCGAAATCGCCCGAGCTGATCTTGGGTCGGTATTTCATTTCCTTGACCACCACTCGGGTGGACTTCTTCTTGGACTCTTTGGCTCGTTGTGCGTTCTTGTACTTTTCCTTACCCCAATCCATGATCTTCACGACCGGAGGACGGGCATCGGGGGCGATCTCCACGAGATCGAGTTCAAGGTTGCGGGCCAGGGCGAGGGCATCAGGCAAAGGCTTGATACCCAGCTGGGATCCTTCGGGGGAAATGACCCGGACTTCACGAGCGCGAATGCGATCGTTGATGCGGGGCTCCCGTGCGTTGTCAGCTATGGCAATTTCTCTTCATCTAGGCGGCTCCTTAAGCGCTACGACAGGACAGGTGCACAAAAGAGCCTCAACGGACATCGAGTGAACGATGTCCGGTAACCGGGCGCAACGTACTCCACAAACGCGAAGTTGCTGGCCGGTGGGGCAGAAACCCTCTTGCTACCTGGAGATCAGCCTAGCAGCGCTGGTAGCGAGCCAACACATGCCTGTTGGCCAGTTGTAACAGTCGGCGGCTCTGGTCTGAAGGCCTACTCCGATTCAGCCAAGCGTTGGACGAACCCCATCTGTAAACTGGAGAGCGCCTGCTGGAGCATCTCTTCACCCTCGCCCAGCCGACCGGACAGATTTTCCACGAGCGCCTTCAGCGCATCTACAGCGAGCCGGGTCTGTTCGAAGTCGGGCTCTTGAGCGGTCAGATGGATCGCTGCCAGTTCGTACAGGCCGATGGCATGGTTGACGACGACGTCG
>JBLYYW010000242.1:0-3467 GCA_048550155.1 Acidimicrobiales bacterium
AGCCGACCCCGAGGGGGATCAGGGTTCAACCAGGGGTATGCCCGATACCCGGTGGCGTCGCGATCGCACACAATCACGTTATGGAGTTTCTTGTTCAGCAAATCGAGTTGGCTGTCAGCACCTCGTTGGTTTCAACACCAGCGCTGGTTGCGATGCTGGCAACCACCGGCGTCTTGGCATCCGGCCTGGGTGGCGAGATGGTTTCGTGGGGCGAAAAACTCTGCTGGCGTTTCCGGCCCGCACCCAAGAAGGCGAGCCCGCAAAACGAGACGAAGATCTCAGAACCGGGGAGAGTTTCCGATGTTGTTGTTCCTACTGTGGCTACTACTGGCCGTGATCGCATGGCCGTTGGCGCTGCTGGCGCTGGTCCTCTACCCGCTTCTCTGGCTGGTGAGCCTTCCGTTCCGGCTTATCGGAATATCCGTGCGAGGAGCATTCGACCTGCTCGAAGCCATCGTCCGGCTGCCCGTCCGGTTGCTGCACGGACCCCAATCCGCCTGAGCCGCACCCGTCACCGCCAGGACGATCCCAATGTAGGCTGCCGTTATGCGCCTCTATCTGATCCGCCACGCAGTCACGTCCGAGACGGGAAGACGTCTCTCCAGCATCGATCCGGGCATCTCCCTGTCCGCGGACGGTCAGATGATGGCGAAGGATCTTGGCGAGCATTTGTCCCCGATCAAGTTCGATGCGATATACAGCAGTCCCGTGCAAAGGTGCCGCGAGACCGCATCCGCAGTAGCGACCGGACGAGGCCTGCGCGTTCGTCTCGACAAGGCATTCACCGAAGCCGACTTCGGAACCTGGCTCGGGCGCCCGCTGCGATCTCTCTACAAACTCAAAGCCTGGCAGGAGCTAATGATCTCCGCCTCGCGGTTTCGCTTCCCTGAAGGGGAAACGCTCGAAGAGGTCCAGCGCCGCTCTGTCGCCGGTGTCGAGCAGCTAGCCGACAAGCACAAGGGTGCGACAATTGCCATCGCAACGCACGCCGACGTCATCCGTGTTGTGCTCGCTCACTACCTCGGCATGCCGTTGGACCTCGTTCATCGACTGGATGCGGGACCCGCATCGGTTTCTGTTGTTGATCTTCATCCGTCAGGACTTGTCCAAGTGCCGATCGTGAACCATATCGGCGACCCGGGGAGATGGCGATGAGTGTCGAGCGTTTCGCGGGTGGAGCGGTCGGCGAGCCGGGCCACCGAGTTTTCCTGCTGGAGCTTGTTGTCGATGGCGAGGCAATTGCCTATTTGATCGAGAAGCTGCAGGTTGCCGCCCTTGCCGGAGAGGCTCAGAATCTATTGCGTGAGCGCAACATGATTGGTGCCGGACTCTCACTTGATCCGGGTGGCGTTCACGCCGAGACTCCGGTTGCGTACCGTGTCGGCGGCCTCGAACTGTCAGTGGATGCCGGCGCCAACGTTGCTGATCTTGTGATTCACTCGACTGAGCCGGACGATCCGTCTGCGGAATATCAGATTTCACTTCCCCAACTCGACAGTTTTGCGAGAGAGGCGCTGGTGGTCGTGGCCGGTGGCCGCCCGCAGTGTCCCCGCTGCAATCTGGCGATGGATCCCGAGGGGCACAACTGCCCACGAACCAACGGTGATCTTCGTTCCCACCGTCCGTGAACTCATGACCGTTCCCTGGCAGCCGGTTGTCGCCGACGTGGTGGGCCGGTTCGTCGATGCGTCAAACGCAACGTTGTTGGCTACCACCACCGATGGTGTGAAGGTGGTCTACAAGCCGACGGCAGGCGAACGTCCGCTGTGGGACTTCACCGTCGAGTCACTGGCTGCTCGTGAAGCGCTCACGTATGAGGTATCCATTGCTCTCGGTTACGACATCGTTCCGGAAACCGTATTGGGTGATGGACCCTATGGACCGGGTGCGATTCAAAGGTTCGTCGACATCGCCCCGGACTTCGATCCGATTGCGGTGGTGGAGTCGGGGGCGACGGATCTATGGCCGATCGCGCTCCTCGATGTTGTCACCAATAATGCCGACAGAAAGCTCGGCCATCTGATCTCCGACGGTAACCGGCTTCTTGGCATCGATCATGGTTTGACCTTCCATCCTGAAGAGAAGCTACGAACGGTGTTGTGGCAGTTCAGCGGATCTGCCCTGCCGGCCGCGGAGGTGGCCGCGCTCAAGCAGTTGGAGATAGCGGTGGCAGGCTCGCTGGGGACCCGTGTGGAGGAGTTGCTCGGTGTCGAGGAGCTGGAGTCGCTGACCACTCGTGTCCAGACGTTGCTCGACGATCCCGTCCATCCCGACCCGCCGGACGATCGACCCCCGTTGCCGTGGCCTCCCTACTAGCTGGCGGTTGGATCCTCGATCTCAGCTAGAGCAATGACGGTATCGCCGGGGGCGACATCGCGCAGCGGTTCAGTGTTGGAGTCGACAATGACCTGAACCCGACCCGTGCTCTTCACTACGAACAGCACTGCAACGATGGACGGCGACGACAGCTGGGAGTCGGCGATCGCCCGATCGGCTCCGACTTTGATGCGACGCACCTCACCGCCGCGGTCGAGGAAGTCCTCGATCGACTGGTAGTTCCAGTCGGGGCTGAACAGTTGGCGACCGCCGAACTCGGTTGCCGGGTCGGACTCGATTCCTGAGTACTTACGACGCGGTGCCAGTTGGAAGGTCTCGGCACCACCGAACGTGGGTGCAAAGCGGGTGCTGGCGAGGGTATTGACGTCATCGTTTGGGGTCAGCGCCAAGAGCCGCCCGATACCGGCAAGGTCGAGATCAAGGTCGACGTCGCGGGCGAGCACATTGCCGTAGAACGCTCTTCGCCCGGCCATGCGGGCTTCGTAGTGGTCCTGGCGGTTGGTGGTGGCGAGCACGACGGCGACGCCTGAGTCGGCGAGGGCGTCGGCGACAGATCGTTCGACACGGCCGGCTCCGAGGATGAGCGCACCCTCCTGGTGCTTCTCGGCGAGGCCGAGCGCCCGGGCCAGAGGTCCCATACCGACGCCATATATCGTCACCGTCCCCACGATTACCGCAAAGACAAGTGGCGTCAGCTCTTCTGCACCGGCAATGCCTTCGTGCTGCAATTCGAGGGCGAACACCGACGCCACCGATGCGGCGACAATGCCGCGCGGGGCTACTCCGCCGAGCAGCGTTCTTTCCTGCCAGGTGAGTTTGGAGCGCCAGGTAGAGGCAGCCACGGCGAGCGGTCGGGCGACAAGGACCAACGCCAGGATCAAAGCGATCGCACCCGGGAGATCCACGCGTAACTGTTCGGTGGTGAGGCGTGCGCTCAGGATGAGGAACAACACCCCGATCAGCAGCACCCTGACTACCTCCGAGAACTGCACGATGTGTTCTGTCCGCAGTGATCGTTGGTTGGCGAGGGTGAAGCCAAGAACGGTTGTCGCCAGCAGACCTGACTCTGCGAAGAGAAGGTCAGAGATCATGAACGCAAAGAGGGCGATGCTGAGCCCGAACAGCGGTTG
>JBLYYW010000243.1:0-9355 GCA_048550155.1 Acidimicrobiales bacterium
CGTCGCCGGAGTGAGGAAACCATGGGTCCCGATTGCCTCAACAGTGAAGCCGTAGGACGCACCGACCACGATCAAGGGATCGACGTAGCTGGCGGAGCCACCGCCCCCCTCGCTGTCCACCCGCGCCCGCCAGTAGGCAGGGCCGGCGTTGACCGAACGCCGGACGATGTACCGGTCGGTCGCGGCGCCGTCGGGCCATTCGAGTTCGATCGTGTCGTCAGGCAGTACGGTTGCGTTGCACCACGGGACAGGGTCAGGATCTGGTGGTTCGATGAGCACAGAGGGGCTGCACGGAGTAGGTGTCGCAACTGCGCCAGAAGCGTCGCGGGCTTCGACGCTGAAGGTGTAGGTCTTTCCGAGCTGGATCAGCGGGTCGGTGTATCCGGGACTGGTGACCCGGGCCCTCCAGTAGTTTGTGCTTCCATCGACCGAACGACGAACGATGTAATCCACATTGTCATTCCCGGGTTGCCAGGCGAGAACTGCCTCGTCGTTGGCCCCGACCACGACCGTGCAGGAGGTCACAGGAGTCAGATTCGGTCGCAGATCAACGCTGCCGCACGGCAACAGATCTGAACGTTGACCGCCTGGATACGCATGTTGCACGAAGTATTCGTTGAGGCTGGCGGCCACCGGTGTCGTCACCAGCGTTGCCGCTGCCGGAGGATTGACTCGCGCGAGCCAGAACGTCGATCCCTCGTTGACCCGACGGTAGAGGATGGTGCCCGTAGCCGAGCCCTCCTCGGTCCAGTACAGGGACGCGTCCGCTTGTCCGGCAGCGTGGTCGACGACGCACGACATCGGCGTCGGCGGCGTCGCAGCTGGACCGGCCGCTGGGCCAGGTCCGAGTTCATCGCAGATTCGGACCACGTCGTAGGAGGGAGGCTGGGGTCCGCCCGGTGATCCGTAGCTACTGAATCCACCGACGACCCAGAGACATCCGTCGGAGGGGTTCTGGTGAATTCCGAATCCGCCGCTGTCGCCTCGCAGTTCGGGCTGGAAGTTGGGGACGATCTCGCCGGTGAGGGCATCGAATGCAGCGATTGCCTTGATGGTGTGATGGTCGCCGGTGCTCTGGCGATGGAAGATGACCTCATCGTCGCTGAAGATGTCGTGCCAGCAATGGCACGAGGCGTACATGCGATCTCCCACCCGCTCGATCTCCTGAAATTCTCCGCCCACCCAGTTGAGGCCCAAGCAGTCGTTCAGGGCGGGGTCACATCCGGTGTAGTGCTGTTTCATCAGTGAACCGTCGGACTCGTCTATGACGTAGAGGGCGTGTTCGACACCGGCGACCCAGATGTGCCCGGCTTCGGTTGTCTCGACGTCGTACAACTGTGAGCAGTAGTCCCAGGTTGTGCACCCGTTGAAGGGCACGATGCTGCGATCGGTGACGATGGCCCCGGTGTCGTCGACCCCGACGAAACCTCGCCCGTCTTCATCACCGTTGACTTCTTGAAAGAACCCTGCGATGTAGGTGAGGTTCTGCGTCTTGGATCGCGACACACCCCAGGCAGCACCGTCGGAGATGGCCGGCGTCCAGGTCTGATCGATAGCCCCGGTGATTGGATCGAAACGGACCGCACCGTTCACTGCGAACGGACCATTTCCCTCGTTCGCTTGGCTGAACGAACCGACGGCGTACACAAAGCCATCAGATTCGAGTTTGAGGTCTCGAACGACGGTGTTGCCTCCGAAGAGTCGGGTCTGGAACCCAGGCCACCGCTCGCCAGTCGTCGGGTCGATCTTCACCAACGAGCCAACCAGATCGCCGTTCCAGGTCTCGATTTCACCACCGACGAGAAGTCCACCGTCGGGGGTTGGCTCGAGTGCAAAGACGGCTGACCCGACCTGAGGTCGGAACCAGGACTGCCATGCGCCGTTCTCGGCGTCGTACGCCGACAGGTACGGCTGGCTGTGAATCTGACTGCCGTTTGTCACCTCGAGATAGTTGCCGCCGATGAAGATTGTTCCGTCGACCTGGTCAACTTCCCACGCCAGCGCGGCCCATTCGCCGATCGTGTCGGAGTTGCCCTTGGTCTGAACGCCCCAATCGGTCTGCTTCTCGCTGTTGAACTCCGCAAGTGCGGGAACGGCGACGGCGAGTGCTGCGGCCAGAAAGCTGAAGAAAAGTAACATCCGGTGGTGAGTCCGCATACCGCTCAAGGTACAAATTGCCCGTCAGCGACTTGAGAGCAATGCGCCGACTCGCGATGGGTCTGAAGGATCATTTCCGGCGATTTCGCAGGTTATTGGCACCGCGGGTTGACGCAGTACCATCGGCGGATGGCCTCGTACGGACCCGATCTCAAGCTTGCCGGAACCACACCTCGGGGAGCGACCGCAGTGGGGGTGATGGTCGACGGTGTCGACGAGCTCTCACCAGACCGCAGTCGCTATGCCGACGCGAGCGGATTCGAAGGCAAGGTAGGGCAGACCCTGACCGTTCCGAATCAGGACGGCCCTCTGGAGGTGCTGGTGGGGCTTGGATCCGAGGCAGAGACGACGTCGGTCGACGATGTACGGCAGGCCGCTGCCAGCTTCGCCAGGGCTGTGTCTCGCCAGTCCAATGTGGCGTTGGTTCTCGGAGATGGAGCCGATCCTGAGCATGTCACGGCCGCGGCCGAAGGAGCGGGTCTCGCGTCGTATCGCTACACCGCTCAGAAGGGCAAGGGAACCTCCCCACAGTCTGGGACATCACGGATCACGATCGTCGCCAGGGGCAAGGGGGTTGCCGCTGGGTTCGCATTGGCCGCGCAAATGGTGGCATCGGTAGCGCTGACTCGCGATCTGGTCAACGAGCCGGGTGGTTCTCTGCTCCCGACAGCTTTCGTCAAGGCAGCCAGGGCTGCGGTTCGAGGTTCGGACCAACTCAAGGCAACGGTCTGGGACGAGAATCGCATCAAGAAGGAGAAGCTGGGTGGAATTCAGTTCGTGAACAAGGGGTCAACCCACCCGCCCCGCCTGTTGGTCCTGTCGTATACCCCGGCCAAGAAGGTCAACGGTGCCAAGCACGTGGCGTTGGTTGGGAAGGGGATCACTTTCGACTCCGGTGGCCTTTCGCTGAAAACTGGCACCGGCATGATGACCATGAAGGTCGACATGGCCGGTGGCGCAGCGGTCCTGGGTGCGATGACCATGCTCGACGCGATGGGCTGTCCCAACCCGGTCACTGCTCTGGTCCCGCTCACCGACAACATGCCCTCCGGCGACGCTGGCCGTCCAGGTGATGTTTTCACAGCACGCAACGGCAAGACGGTCGAGGTGTTGAACACCGACGCAGAGGGTCGCCTCGTTCTGGCTGACGCACTCTCGCTCGCAGCGGAGAAGAAGCCCGCGGTGATCGTCGACATCGCAACGCTCACCGGATCGGTCACCGCTGCCCTGGGAGCCAAGTTCACCGGCGTCATGGGCAATGACGATGAGGTGGTGTCGGCGGTGCAGGCTGCCGCCTCTGCCAGCGGTGAGAACGTGTGGCATCTGCCGCTTCCCTCCGAATACCGCAAGGATCTCGACAGCGACGTTGCCGATCTGCGCAATATCGGCAAGGGCCCCTATGGCGGGGCGTTGACCGCCGGGCTGTTCCTAAAAGAGTTCGTGGACGACATTCCCTGGGCCCACCTCGACCTGGGGCTTGCAGCCTTGGCCGACAGTGATGACGGAGTGTTCACCAAGGGTGCAACCGGCGCCGGCGCACGGACCCTGGCCCGGTTCGCCACCGAGTTCTAGGCGGCTCAGTACGCCCCGTCGGACTTGAGGACCGCCGGGATCGTGCGCACCAGGATTGAGAGGTCGACCACCAGTGACCAGTTGTCGACATAGAACAGATCGAG
This sequence comes from Acidimicrobiales bacterium, assembly GCA_048550155.1. GTDB lineage: Bacteria > Actinomycetota > Acidimicrobiia > Acidimicrobiales > SZUA-35 > JABDIY01. Next base: position 3,834 of record JBLYYW010000243.1, read on the forward strand.
CCGGGTGTACTCCTCGAACGACGTTCCGCTCCGTCCTGACACCTGCCACATCCCGGTGATGCCGGGTCGAACTCGAAGCCGCCCATAGAGGTCGTCGTCCCATGCGACGGTTTCTGAGGCCAGTGCTGGTCGGGGGCCCACGAGGCTCATCTCGCCGCGGATCACGTTCCAAAGCTGCGGGACCTCGTCGAGTGACGTGCTACGTAGTACTCGTCCGATCCTCGTGACCCGAGGGTCGACCTTCATCTTGAAGAGCGGACCAGCCCCTTCGTTGGTATCGGCAAGAGCGGCCTTGAGTTCCTCGGCGTTCTCGACCATTGTGCGAAACTTCAGGACGCCGAAGAGGTGGCCCTCTCGGCCCACGCGCTGCTGGTTGAAGAGCACCGGTCCGGGCGAGTCGATCTTGATCAGCACGGCGAAGACGAGCAGCAGCGGTGAGAGCAGTACCAGAGTGGCTGCCGCTACAACGACGTCGAATGTTCGTTTTGCGACCGCTCGCCAGCCGCGACGAGCCACCGGTTCCACGTACACCACCGGGTAGCGGCCGAGCGGTCGAACGGTCAGCCGATGCGGTTCTATGTCGGCCAGAGTCGAGCTGAGCTCCACATGGAGACCTGCGTCGAGTAGGTCTCTCACAAGCCGGTTCATGTGCCCCGGAGGGATCGCTGTGGCCGCGACGACGACTCCGGTTGCCCCGGTTCGCTCGAGGCACAGGAACACATCGGACAGCAATGTCGTGCGGTCTGGTCCGTGGCTTGTCTGCACAACCGCTTCAACCTCGTAACCAAGGTTGGGGTCATCAGCGAACATTGCCTCCAGATCGTTCGCTTCGTCGTTGTTGCCGATGATGATGATGGAACGACGCATCGATCCGGTGCGTCGGCCTTTGTTGAAGCGGCGTCGGAGAAGCTCTCGCTCCAGCAGCAGGAGACCGGTGCTCAGCAGTCCGGCGATCATGAGCCATTGTCGGCTGATGTCCCAGCGGAAGAGGAAGCCGAGCAGAGCGGTCGATCCGAGTGCTCGCAGGCCACTATCGATGACCCGACGGATCTCTTCGGATCTTCTCGTGATGAAGCGAATCGAGTACAGGCGGGCACGGCTCAGCCAGAAGGCCCATGCGAGCAAGAGCACGACCGTTGCGACAAATGCGTCTTCACTTCCGGGTGAAACCGCGTGTGCGATGATCACACCGGACGCGCAAACGACCATGTCGGCTGCGACGACGAGAAGCTTGGTGCGCGTGAGTCTCGAGGCGGCGACGCTGGGCGTCGGCTCGGTCCGTGGAGTCTCAATCGCGTGCACGCTTGAACTGTCTCAGACCTGGCCTGAGGCTCGGAGAGTAATCAGTCCTGGAGAAGCGGGCCGATCGGCCCAAATAGCCTTGGAACTGGCGGCTTCTGAGCGATTCGCAGAGTCCGATCGGTCAGGTCAGTCTGTGGGCCCGATCCAGGCTTCGGAGCTCCTCTGCGGTGCACAGGCCTCTGGCTGCCAGCCGTAATAGCTCCAGCGCCGCAACCGATTCGGTCGAATCGATGGGTGGTCCGAGTGTGGTTGGTTGGGGTTCTGTCCTGCGGGTCCACACCCGATGTTCATGGCGAAGCATCAGCGGGAGTCGTTGCACCATTCGGGCCGTCAGCGGGCTGATCTCGGTCCGCACGAAAACTCGTTCCTCGGCTTGGCGTAGAAGCCCGAAACGAACGCCCCGACGCAACGCCTTCCAGAACTGGCTGCTGGGGCCCGCCTTCGACGAGCAACCGATCACACCCGCCAGCTCGGCAGTGTCTACGGTGAAACCCTCCCGGTCGGTTCCGAGCTGACTGGCCAGCGTCCTCAGCAAGAGCAGGCACGTCGGTCCCACAATCGGTCCGTAGTATCTCTCGGTGTAAAAGCCGTTGGCGGGCACCGGGTCGACGACGAGGTGATCACACCACTGCTGGATTCGGAGTTGGTCCGGGGTCGGCAACCGGTCCTCGGTGGTTCGAGATCGTTTGCGCACGCGTTTTGGGCGGGTGTTCACATCCTCGGGCGCTGAAGGTGGGTCCGGGAGAGGCTTCTTGGCAAAGCCGGGCGGTGGCGTAGCAGGAACGAGCCAGCTCGTTCTCGCAATGTGGGTGTCGGTCATGTGAAGCTCCTCTGACGGGTCGTAGGGGGCAGAAAACCCAGCGGGAGGGGAATGTGGGTTCCGTCGGGCGTCCGTCTTCGTTCGACACCGAGAACGTAAAGAAGCGTAGTTAAACGAATATCAATTGCAACCCGTTATGAAAATGTTGGGGGAATTCCGGCAAAGATCGTCTCAGGGAGTCCCTGGACGTCGAGTTCGGCACCGAGCAGGCTCCCGGGGGTTGCTCCGTCGAGGCCGTCAGCAGATGGGCGGCTGCCTCCCATCCCGATGGTGCTGACGTACAGCGTCTTCAGGTCCGGACCGCCGAAAGCCGGCATCGACGGTTTTTCGAGCGGAACACTGATCCGGTCCACCACGTCGCCTCCGGGTGAGATCCGGATGACCGCCCAACCGTAGACCGACGCTGACCAGTAGTATCCCTCGGCGTCCACGCATGCTCCATCGGGCATCCCTGGAAGGTCCCCGTAGTCGAAGAACAACTCCTCGTTGAGGAACTCACCCGAGTCCTCGTTGTAGTCGTACCGCTCGATCTTTCGGGTATGCGTGTCGGCGAAATAGGCCCGACCATGCACGGGGTCGAACCCCAATCCGTTGGTCACGCCAATTCTGTCTCGGAGCACGGAGAAACTTCCGTCCGCTTCTACCGAATAGAGCGCGCCCGTCGCACGGCCGTCGTTGGGGTTCTCGTACATGGAACCGACGATGTATCGACCGGCTCGATCGGTTTTTCCATCGTTGAGCCGGTTGCCGTTGCCCGCCGGCTCGAGGGTGATGAACTTCTCCGACATTCCCGATTCCCAGTGGAACCATTGAAGTTCATTCTCCATGGCGACGAGGAGTACCCGGGGGTCGGCGGTGAATACGAAGGAGCCCGGTCGGCCTGGCGTCTCACGGCTTTGGTTCTGGCCGGTCTCGGGGTCGAAACGATGGATCAATTTCCCTTCGATGTCGACCCAGTAGAGAACCTGCTCGCGCTCGTCCCAGGCCGGGCACTCGCCCAACAGGGTTTGGTTCGATACGACGACATCCATCTCGGGCATCGGCCAACCCTATTGGACCTGTGTCGATCGTGCTGAGACTCAGATGATTCGGTTGTACTTCGAGCACACCATGGGCGAGCCGTAGAGAACGTCGTCTCGAAACTGATACCCGTCTCTGGGCACTCGAAGGACCTCGCGGTACCGTTCGGCAGCGTTAATGGTGTTGGTGAAGTACGTCTTGTTGTCGACAACGCCGAAGGGGATCAAGGTGCACGACCGATGACGCAGGTAGCTGTGCATCCCTTCACCGACGCCGGGCCATACCGGGCTGAACGCGTCGTCGAGCACGACAATGCCACCGGCTGAGAGGCACCGATCCGCGATCCACAGGTCGTTCATGGTGATCGAAGCCGTATGGCCGCCATCGATGCTGAAGAGCCGGATCTTGCCGCCGGCACGTTCGATCACCTCGCTCGGCTCCAGCCGCAGCGAGTTCTTGGTCGCCAAGGTCACTCGGTGCTCCGGCACGCCCGCAGTGCGCAGGTTCTGTTCGAGTTGTTGGCGATCTCCGAGGCCCGACGAATCGACATTTTCGTCCTGATTCTCGAAAAGGTCGAAGCCCACTGCCTTTTCGTTTTCCCCGCAGAGCAGCGCGAGGAGGATGAACGTCTGGCCGTGGTGGATTCCGATCTCTGCCACGTGGCCCCCACGCTCTTGTGCGAATGCAAGGTTTCGGAGGGTTTCGACCGGAGCCGGCGCCATCCAACCGGACACCTGCTTGAAGCCCTCATCGACGTACGCATCGAGCTCGGCTGGTTGGGCTGGGGGAGCCTTGGCGATCTCCAACGGCGGAGCCGTTGTCGGGTCGGTCCCGCCTGCGGTCGCAATGGCCATCTGCTCAAAGGCGTCGACGGCCTTGGACCACGAGATCTGCCCGAGCGCGTCGCGTCCGCCGGCTACAAGTGCATCGCCCAGCACCGGATCGTTGCACAGTCGATCGATAGCCTGGGCGATGGCGAACGGTGTTGCTTCGACCACCAGGCCGTTGATCTCATGGGTCACCAGCTCGGCCAGTCCACCCCCATCGGAGCACACGATCACCGGTCGCTCCTGCTGCCAGGCCTCGAGAACCGTGAGCCCGTAGTCCTCGTCGAGCGCCGGTGCGACGACGCAGACAGACTCGCCGTACAGACGATTTCGGTCGTCCTCGGAGACCGGGCCATGGAACAGGACCCGTCCGCTTGGTTCGCCTTCGACCCGTGACCAGCCCTTGGTGAAGATCCCCATGTTGCGCCAGAGGGTTCCGGCGTCCTCGGGCGTTCGCAGCGATTCGAGGGCCTCGGGGTTCAGCCCAAGTTCGATGTCGATGCTCTTCACGAATTCCGCTCTGCTGCCATCTCCCACCAGGTGGCCGATGGGTCGGTCCCCGCTCCGATGGGCGGCGGTGAGGTGCATTGCAGCGATGAAGAGTTCAGTCCGTTTTGGCCACTCCTGGCGACTGACACAGAGGATGTCTGAGCCAGCCCTGTCACGGGCACGAGGCTCGGGCAGATCGGTGACATTGGGATGGCGATACGGCAGGGACGTCACGTTCCAGAAGTCGGTGAGCCGGTCAGAAATCGTCTGTGAACCTGAGAGAAACCCGCGGGTTCCCTGAATTGCAGATGCATCCAGGGTTCGAACCGCCTCGGTGGCAGCCTTGTGGGCTTCGGAATCGACGAAGCCGGCCGCCACGAACTCGTCGGCGAGGTCATAGAACACTCGGTGATGGTGGTAGAAAAGCGAGAAGACGCGGGAGTGTGGAGCCGCATAGGTGGGCGGTTGAGTTGCACACACGGAATCGAAGCGAGCGAGGTCCAGACGAGTGGTTGCCTCCAACAACTCCAGGTATCGGAAGTACTCGTCGTGCCACTCACGAAAAACTGGAGCGATCGGGTAGTCGAAGATCTGAGGTGATCGGTGTCGGGCCGAGACCGGGACGATCCTCACGTCGTGGCCGCGTGACCGCATTCGCTCGGACAGGGCGGCGATGTGGAGTTCGAAGCCACCGATGTAGCCGTGATCCGGTTTGATGATGCCCAGGCGCAGGCCACTCACGGCATGTCACCGGTACGGCGCAGGGCGATGAGCCGGCCGACATGGGCTTTCAGCTCTGCCAGTTCGGCGTCGTGTCGACGAGTTCGTTGGTCGAGATCTTCGATGAGCGTCAGGAGCTCGCGGTTGAGGCGACGTTGATCGGCCGGGTTCAGTGCCAGGCGGCGGGCAATCTGGCCGGCTCGGTTCTTGGCTGTTTCGGCTGGGTGGCTCTCGATGGATCGGGTGTGGGAGTTGGAACGAGCCGATTCGAGAGTGGCCTCGATCCGTCGATCGAGTTCGAGCGGATGATCGAAGCCCGCAAGGTCTTGTTGAGCGCGACGAAA
>JBLYYW010000244.1:0-13738 GCA_048550155.1 Acidimicrobiales bacterium
CGAGGGCTCGAAACCCTGAGGATCGCTTCCGGCCGGAATGATGACCTCGACTGTGGCGGGGCTTGCACAGGACACGTTTTCGACCACGTCGGCCCAGATGGTCGTTGTCGCCAGAACCGCTGGCTCAGATCCTGAGGTCTGCGGTGAGGATTCACCACAGGCGACGGTCAGAACTGCTGCGAGCACACTGAACGTCACACACTTGAAAATCACACGCGTGCACGTCGCAGGCTTGAGGAACGGTCTCACCCAACCTCCCTGATATGAAGTGGCAGCTCAGCGATGACCTGCACGATATTGGTAATGATTCTCATTTCCACTACACTCAGACGGTGTTCGAGTTCACCGACGTCACCGTCGCCTACGACGGGCGGCTGGCGTTGCGGCTCTCGGCCACGAGATTCGAGGCCGGAACGCTGGTTGCACTGATCGGACCCAACGGGTCGGGCAAGACAACGCTGTTGCGCTTGCTTGCTGGCTTGGAAAAGCCGACGGCTGGAACGCTGACACGCTCCGAGACCGAGCGTAGTGGCGTCGCCTACGTCGGCCAGCGCCATGACCAGCACCGGTGGATGCCCCTCACCGCCGGGGAGGTGCTGAAGATGGGCCGTTACGGTGCCCGCGGCCTCGTCGGCCGCCTCGATTCGGCGGACCGGGCCTCCATCTCCGACGCCGCAGCCCGCCTCGGGGTGGAAGACCTCCTATCCCGTCCGTTCGGCACCTTGTCGGGAGGACAACAACAAAGGGTTCTGATCGCCAAAGCACTCGTGCAGGACGCCAGCTGCCTCCTGCTCGATGAACCGATCACCGGGCTGGACTTCACCAGCCAGGAGATCATTCTGGAGGTCGTCGGCAGCGAGCGGGATCGCGGCCGACTGGTCATGCTGTCCACCCACCATCTCGACGAGGCTGAGCGGTGCGACCGGGTACTCCTGCTCGCAACCTCAGTGATCGCCGATGGCCCTCCCGGTCAGGTCCTCCGGGCCGGTCCCCTCAGCGAAGCCTTCGGTCACCGAGTGCTCGAGGACCCCGATGGCAACGGTGCGATCGTGATCGACGATCACGGGCACAACCACGCCCACGACCCCGCAGCCATCTCGCTGACCTCCTCGTCAGACTTCACGCCATGACACGCCACGCGACGGACGAGGCCGACGTCCACGAACAGGTAGCCCGACGTCTCGGGAGGAAGGACCAGCGGTACACCCAAGCCCGCCGCCAGTTGGTGCGTGTCCTGCTCACCGCACGCCGCCCCGTCACACTCCCCGACATCAGTGAACTCGCTCCCGACCTGGCCCAGAGCTCGGTGTACCGAAACCTCGACGTTCTCGAACGATCCGAAGTGATTCGACGAATTTCAGTCGGTTCCGAATTTGCCCACTTCGAACTCACCGAGGACCTGTTGGGCCACCACCACCATCTGATCTGCGTCGAGTGTGGCCACATCGATGACGTTCACCTCGACGACGATGTGGAACGGATGGTGGAACAGCACCTCGCTGCAGTGGCCGAACGCTCTGGATTCGCCCCGCTACACCACAGTCTGGACCTTCACGGCCGGTGCGCGGAGTGCCAAGCCAGCCAACCGGCACCGATTCTGGAAACTTGACCGGTCGGTCTAGTATTCGAGCCATGCAGCCGACGTTCACACCCGAAGCAGAGGTCTTTCGCGAGAAGGTTCAGGCGTTCCTTGCCGAACACCTTCCCTCGGACTGGAACGGCATCGGTGCCCTCGACGAGGATGCCGCGATGCAGTTCATGCAGGAGTGGCGGGCCACCTTGCGCGACCATCAATATCTCGCCCCGAACTGGCCCACCGAATACGGCGGCGCCGGCCTCACCGCCACCGAGTCGGTGATCCTGGCCGAGGAGTTCGCACGAGCCGGCGTCCCAACAGGTGGCCCCAACGACCCGTTCAGCATCCAGATGGTTGGCAACACCATCCTCACCTGGGGCACCGAGGAGCAAAAGCAGCACTTCATCCCCAGGATCCTCAGCGGCGAAGACGTCTGGTGCCAGGGCTACAGCGAACCAAATGCGGGGTCAGACCTCGGGAACCTCGGCTGCCGGGCCGTACTCGACGGCGACGAGTGGGTGATCAATGGCCAGAAGATATGGACCTCTGCCGGCCACCTCGCCAACTGGATCTTTGTCCTCACCCGCACCGATGCTGAGGCGGCAAAACATCGGGGAATCTCGTTCATGCTGGTCCCGATGGACCAACCGGGAGTTGAGGTGCGCCCGATCAAGATGATCACCGGGCAGAGCGAATTCAATGAGGTCTTCTTCACCGACGCCCGTTGTGCGAAGGAGAACGTCGTCGGCGAGGTCAACGGGGGGTGGGGCGTAGCGATGACCCTGCTCGGCTTCGAGCGAGGCGAAACCGCTGCAACCGCACCCATCGCCTTCCGCACCGAGGTCGACCGCCTCTTCGAGCTTGCACGGTCCTACGGCAAGGATCGTGACCCGCAGATCCGCCAGCGCCTTGCCTGGTGTTATTCCAAGGTCGAGATCATGCGGTACCTCGGCATGCGGACCCTCACCGACTTCCTGGCCGGCGGGCACCCCGGTCCCGAGGGGTCGTTGTTCAAGCTCTATTGGAGTGAGTACCACCGCAAAATAACCGAACTGGCCGTTGACATCCTGGGCGCCGATGCTCTCCACATCGACGGGAAGTTGCCAACGTCGGCATTCTCCACCGATTCACCCGGGGCACCCAACAACAGCGGCAGCTGGCTCGGTACGTTCATGAACGCACGGGCGGGAACCATCTATGCCGGAACGTCGCAAGTGCAACGGAACATCATCGGAGAAATGGTGCTCGGCCTACCCAAGGAACCTCGGGCCGACCGCGGCCCGTGGAACGAAACTCCCAAATAGGCAGGCGATAGTCTGGTCCCGTGCAGATCACCCTTCCGATGGTCACCGCCGTGGCAAAACAGCCGCGGCTGTGGACCACGGCGCTCAAGGCCTATCGATCGCTGGTGCCCGAGAAGTGGTGGACGCGGCGCCCGTTTCTCCCGGTGCCCGACGCCGACTGGATGCACTTCCGTCTGGAGACTGCCTACGGGGGCGATGGGACCCCGGCCGACTCGGCTGGCGAAGAGCTGACCACTTGGCTCAACTGGCTGAAGGACTAGGGGTTCTGGCGATCAGCCATGCGTGTCCGTCGGCTTCGTTGGCTTCGAGCACATCAAGGTGGCCGAACGATGCCACCAGCTCACCGGGTCCGGCTCGAAAGCGACCGGGAGGGGCACCAACTTCGCTGAGGCATGCCACCGCCAGCAGTCCGCCGGGACGCAAGCGATGAACCATGGCATCATCGATGTCCGCCTCTCGAAACAGGTAACAGACCACAAGATCGGCCGGGGGCCCCGCAGGCAGTCCGGTGTCGAGATCATGCACATCGAACCGGCACCGATCCCCTACTCCACACGCATCGGCGTATCGGCGAGCCAGGTCGATGGCGACCGGTGAGAGGTCGACTCCCCACACCGACATCCCGCGATCGGCCAGCCACACGGCTCCACGACCGCGACCACAGGCAACTTCGAAGGCCGAGCCGGAGGTCGGAAAGAAGCCCTCGAAGGGTGCAAACAGCGGCGGCGCACCGCGTTCGCCCACCGGTGCCATCCCGCCTTCGGCGTAGCGGCGATCCCAGTGCTCCTGCTGAGCCCGGCTCACGAGCCGGCAAGACGCAACGTCAGGTCCCAGATCGAAGATTCGAGCTCGACAGCTGCGGGGGTTAGGGATGTGGATCCTGGCAGCCGGGTTCCCTCGTCGGATGCGATGGACTGGGCCAGTGAGGTCAGGTGCGCATAGAAGCCGTCACCGCTGTAGGCCGACGGATCGATGACCAGGTAGAACTGGCCCAGATCATGCGGGGGGCCTTCGGGGGTCTTGAGTGGTGGCACGTCCACACTACGACGTGAACCGGTGAGCGCCGACGCCAGCAGTTCGACCATCAGGCCGATCCCGAATCCCTTGTAGCCGCCGGCTGAGACCAGAGAACCGGCCAGCGCCGCATCTGGATCGGTCGTGGGCTGCCCATCCGGGTCCAGCGCCCATCCGAGCGGGATCGTTTCCCCGGCTGCCTTCGCCATCGTGATCTTCCCGAGGGCGACTGCGCTGGTGCTGAAGTCGAACTGAAAGGCCACTGCCCCGCGCCCGTCTGGCACCGCCATTGCGATCGGGTTGGTCCCGAGCAGCCGCGTGGAACCACCGGGGGCGGCGACCCGTGCGGTGGCGTTTGTGGCACCGACGGCCAGCAGCCCCCGGGCTGCGAACTGTTCGGTGAAGTAGCCCAGCGAGGTGCACGTATGGGTGTGTTCGATCGAGTACCCGCAAATCCCATTTGCCCGGGCTGACGCCTCGGCTGTCTCCAGGCCTGCCGCAAAGGCCACCTGAGCGAAACCCAATCGAGCGTCGACCCGAACCGCTCCGGGTCTCTCGTGGCTGACGATGGGTTGCACGTCGCCGCGCACGCGCCCCGTTTCCAGCTGTGTGCAGTAGCTCTCGAGGTAGTAGAGCCCGCAGATCTTGTTGCCGTTTCCCTCGGCGATGCGAATTGCGTGCGCAACCGCTGCGGCGGTATCCGGCGTCGCGCCGTGGCGCTCCAGGGCGGTACGCGCCTGGGCTTCGACGTCATCTAATGCAACCGTTGGCATCGTGCGAGCCTATGAGGTGGCTGGCAGACCGCTCGTTTCGGGCACGCCCGCGATCAGAAGTTTCTAGGTAGCCGTTTGAGGTGACGGAGGCCTACCGCGGCCGCTCCGATGACCGGCCCGTCATGGCCCAACCCGGCTGGCTGTATTCGGGCCCCTCGGCTGTAGTCGAGCGTGCAGAGCCGGTCGATCTCGGCTTGTGCGCTGCTGAAGAATGGTTCGCCGTACCCCAGCGCCACCGAGCCTGCAACCAGCGCCAGCCGCAGGTCAAGGAGATTGGCTACCGAGCCGACGGCGCGCCCGATGAGCGTTCCGACACGACGAATCTCCTCTGTAGATGCATTGACCGACGGTTGCCCGATTCGGGCTGCGATTCCGGTTCCTGACGCTTCAGACTCGAGCAGGCCTGGAATGTGGTCGGGCGGAGCGGCGTCGGACTCCGGGCACACGAACACATGGCCGATGTGTCCGGCATTTCCTGAAGCTCCCTCCAAGAGCTTCCCGTTCAGGACGATGCCCCCGCCCACCCCGGTGCTGACAACCATCGCAATGTAGTTGTCCACCCCGGCCGCCGAACCAACCCAACCTTCGGCCAATGCCAACGCCTTTGCATCGTTGTCGATCGCAGTTGTCAGCATGGTGTGTTCACGCAGCCGCTCGAGCAACGGGAACGACCGCCACACGGGGATGTTGAGCGTCGACACAAGCCGTCCACCTGGGCTCATGGGCCCACCGCATCCAACGCCGAGGCCGAGGAACTGCTCCAACGGCGCAAAACCGTCGAGGAGCTCAGCCACTGCATCGAACATCTCGTCACCGGTGGTGGCCTGGGGCGTCGAGATCGTTTCCTGCCGTCGGATCTTGGCTTCGGTCGTAACCTCTCCAGCCGTGATCTTGCTCCCACCGATGTCAAGTGCGAGCACAGCCCGTTCAGCCGGCGGTTGAGAATCTGCTGCTCCGACCCGACCTACGTCCTCCACGAATGCGACCGTAGTCTCTCCGATACCCTGTCATCGGCCGGTGGCGGATCGGGGAAGGAACCAATGACAACAACATCCTCATCCCACACAGGAGAGTTCGAAGCAGTGGGAAACGGAAGCTCGACAACACTCGACAGCACCGCAGTGACACAGTTCGTCACTGCATTCGATGCCATCGCGCAGAACATGGAGCTCGTCGTCCGGGGAAAGCCGGTCGTGGTCCGGCAAGCTCTGCTGTGCCTGCTGGCTCAGGGGCACCTCCTCGTCGAGGATGTCCCCGGCGTCGGCAAGACAACGGTTGCAAAGGCGATGGCACAATCGGTCGAGGCGGACATGGGGCGGATCCAATTCACGCCGGATCTGCTACCCGCCGACGTCACCGGCATCAGCGTGTGGAAGCGCGACACTGCCGAGTTCGAGTTCAGGCCGGGACCAATCTTCAACAACATCGTTCTGGCCGACGAAATCAACCGGGCGTCACCCAAGACCCAGTCGGCACTGTTGGAGGCCATGGCCGAAGAGCAGGTGACCGTCGACGGAACCAGTTATCGACTGCCGCAGCCATTCATGGTGGTTGCTACCCAGAACCCAATCGAATCCGAAGGCACCTACCCGTTGCCCGACAGTCAGCTCGACCGCTTCCTCATGCGGATCTCGGTCGGCTATCCCCGTCGCATCGATGAACTCTCGATCCTCGAGACTCATGAGACCCGACACCTGGTAGATCGGCTGACCCCCGTCGCAACGGCCCACGACCTGAACACCATGATCAGCATGGTGAACCGAGTTCAGATCGCACCAGAACTCCGCGGCTATCTCGTCGACATCGCCGAGGCCTCCAGAAACCACCCCTCGGTTGAACTGGGCATGTCGCCCCGGGCAACGTTGAGCCTGCAGCAGGTCGCACGCGCCCACGCCCTGGCCTCACAACGATCGTTCGTCACCGACGACGACGTGAAGGCTGTCGCCGGATCGGTGATCAGCCACCGTATGGTTCTGCGCCCAGAGGCCCTGCTCCAGGGCACCGATGCTGATCGTGTCGTGGCCGACATACTCGAGTCGGTCGCGGTGCCATACGATCGAGTCTGATGAGACCAACCCGCGCCTGTCTGGCCCTGTTCGCCGCAGGGGTGGCGATCACGGTGGTCGGGCGAGGCTTGGGTGCTCTCGAGCTCTACCTGCTGGGTGCGATGGCAGGAGTCGCCATCCTGGCCGCAATCGTCTACACGGCCTCGGTCCAGCTCGATCTCGAAATCAGCCGCAGGGCGGCGCCCGCGAAACTCCGCGCCGGCCAACCGGCGCGTATCGATCTAGAGGTACACAACAGCTCGCGTCGCTCAACCCCGGTCCTGCGGGTGACCGATCATGTGAGCGGAAGTAGCGGAGCTCAGGTGTCGTTGGCCAGCGTAAAGGGGCACGGTCGATCGATCGTCGCCTATCAGCTGCCAACTCGCACCAGGGGACTTCTCGAAGTTGGACCGCTCGACATCTCGTTCGGAGACCCGCTCGCTCTCACCCGGTCAACCGTCAGAGCGTCGGCGGCATCCCAGCTGCTGGTCCATGCGCCAGTCCTGCCGTTCGATTCGTTGAAGGGCCTGGTCGGACAAGAACAGATTGGCGACCTGACCCATGACCGCCGAATTCGATTGGGGGGCGACGAGTTCTATGCACTGAGGCCCTACGTCATGGGCGACGAGCTGCGTCGCGTGAACTGGCGGGCCACGGCAAGGACCGACGACCTGATGGTCCGCACCGACGAGCGCCCCCGGACCGGCAGGACCACGGTGGTGTTGGATCGGCGAGCCTCGGCGTACAGCTCCGACGGTTTCGAACGGGCGGTGTCCGCCGCTCTCAGCGCCCTCATCGCAGGGTCGAACCCAGAGGATGCGCTTCGCTTGGTGACCACCGAACCAACGATCATCACCGACATTCATTCAACTTCCGAGCTCGACCTTGTCGATGACCAGTTCGCGACCATGCGGCCGAGCTCGACCACCATCCTCAACCCATCCAGCAGTACCGAACGAGGCTCGGTCGAACCGAGCACCAAATCGTCGTTGATCACCACCCTCCAAGATCTGAGTCGACGAAGCCGCGGCGGAACACTTGTCGTCGTCACCGGAGCACCCGAAGCCGAACTTGCGGCCGCGATGCTCGGCCTTGCGCGTCGCTACAGGGCAACAATCGTGATCACCTGCGAACCGAACCCAGTTCAGAACATTCCTCGCCACGTGCGGCATGACGGAGCATCCGACCCGGTTACTGAATGGCATCAGGTTCTGAAACAGCCGACCGGCCAGGCGGTCTACCAATGAGTGATGCCCGCAAGCGAACAGTCACCCGAGTCGCACGATGGCCTGCGCTGTCCGAGATTGCTGCGCTGTGCCTTGTTCCCGCAGCTTCGATCGGCTTCATCAGAATCTTCCAAGACAACGCCGACGTGGTGCCAATCGTCGCGGCCGCGGTCGCGTCCTCTCTGCTGGCGCTGATCTTGCGCTACGCCCGAGTACCCCTGCTCATCGCTGGGCCGCTCTCGCTCCTTGTGTTGGGTATCGGGCTGATGAACTGGCTCGCTCCCGCTACCGCGTCCTTCGGGGTGTTTCCTACCGAAGAGACCCGTGAGGCCTTACGCCTGGTGGCCGACGAGACCCTCGATCAATTCCAGGCCCAACGGGCACCGGTCACCGCCATCCAAGGATTCATCGCAGCAGCGGTCGCGGGCGCCTGGATTGCGGCGTTCATCGTCGATTGGGCGGCCCTGCGCCTGCGGTTGGCGTTCGAGCCGGTGCTGCCAGCAGGGCTCCTGTTCATTTTCTCCTCGGTCATCGGGTCCGGCGAGTACCAAATCGTCAGCACGTTGGTGTTCGCTGCCGCCATCATCTTCTGGACGGTTGCCCACCGACTCGCCCGGGAGCGGCAGAACCTATGGCTCACAGCGGATCGTCAGCGAGGACCGTCTCGCCTCGCGTTCGGTGCAGCCGGATTTGGCGCCGTTGCGGTGGCAGTAGGGCTGGTGGCTGGTCCATTGCTGCCCGGTGCGGGTGAATCCGAACTCCTCGACTGGCGGAACAGCGGTGATCCCACCCGAGTGGTCATCAGCCCGTTCGTGAACATCGGCTCCAGACTTGTCAACCAGACCGACGTCGATCTCTTCAGGGTGACGACCGATCGACCCAGCTACTACCGGCTCGCCGGTCTCGACACCTACGAGAACGGCCAGTGGCTGGCCAAGGGCCAGGAATCCAGCGACGAGGACGGGGCCCTTCCGGGCCAACGTCCTCGGGCCGGAACCACTGAACTCGTTGCGCAGGACTTCGAGGTTCAGAACCTGGGTGGCGATTGGCTCCCGGCCGCCTTTGCGCCGACCCGCATCGATTCCTCGACCGGTGTCAACTGGATCGCAGACACCGGCTCACTGATCGTCGATGAGAGCGAGGGCGAAGCAAGCGACCTCGAGTATTCGGTTGAATCTGTCGTTCCGCTGTACACCGCCGAGGAACTCCGCAGCGCCAGCACCGACGGCACCGAGGCGGTCAGGCGCCGCTACCTCGAGGTTCCCGACGAGGTCTCCCCTGTTGTCGCCCAGACCGCTCGCCAGGTCACCGAAGGGGCTGCGACCGACTACGACCGACTCATCCTGCTACAGAAGTTCTTCCGTGGGTTCGACTACTCGGTCAGCCTGTCCGCCCGCCAGGGGGACCCGACCGAACAGTTCCTGGAAGAACGGGTCGGTTTTTGCCAGCAATTCTCTGGCACATTCGCCCTCATGGCTCGATCACTCAATATCCCCTCGCGCGTGGCGGTGGGCTTCACCTGGGGTCAGCCCGTCGACGGAGAACCCGGGACCTACCAGATCACCGGCCGCCACACCCACGCGTGGCCCGAGGTCTACTTCGACGATCTCGGATGGGTCTCCTTCGAACCAACTCCCCAACGGGGCTCCCCCTCAGCAGAGGGTTACAGCGACGTTCGAGCCCAGCAGGACGAGCCCACTCAGCCCGACAACCCATTCGACTCAACGACAACAACCGCACCGGACCAGGGTCCGCTCGGATCCTCCCCGAATCAGACGTTTCCCCTCGACGAACCCGAATTCGGAGCTCCCTCAGGTGGATCCAGCAGTAGTGGTGGCTCCCCTCTCAGCCTGGGGTGGATCCTGGCGTTGCTGGGCGCCCTGGCAGTCATCATCGGTCTGCCATTGCTGCAACGCAATCGGAGGGTCCGGCGCCGCCTGCGGGCGAAGACCCCAGCAGATCGAGTGGACGCCGCCTGGGCCGACATTGCCGAGTCTCTGGAGCGTCACCACGGAGTCCTCCGCGACCCCAGCGAAACAAGGGTCGACTTCTGCAATAGAGTCGCAGGTCAGACCCGATTCTCTCATCTGCCGCTCAGCAACGCAGGTCTGATCGTGACCAAAGCCCGATATGCACCCGAGGTGGTAACCGACGAAGAAGCTCGTCAACTCGAGGCTGCGAGCGATCACATCTCAGCCTCGTTCCGCAAGCAGCAGTCACCCGTCGCACGCTGGTGGTTCGATGCCGATCCCCGTCGTCTGCTGAAGCCCACAGTCAGGATCACCGTCAGATGAGGAGCCACACGACCCGAGTACCGGAGAAGCTGGGACGTCCAGGGCGTTTTCTCGTTCTGGGTTATGGTTCCGCCCGCGTTGCCGATTGGCAAAGAGTGCGCGAGACTTATGGGCCCACGGGTTCGGAGAGGTAAGCGTCAAATGCCGCTGTCAGAAAACGAGCAGAACATTCTCGATGAGATTGAGCGTCACCTGCACCAGACTGACCCCGATCTGGTTCGCGAGGTCGGCGAGACGACGGTCTATGGACACGCCCTGTCTTCGCTTCGTTGGTCCGTCGTCGGCCTGCTCGCCGGTCTGGTCATCATGCTCGGCACGCTGCAGATTCACTTCCTCATCGCTTTTGGCGGATTCCTCCTGATGCTGGTCAGCGGTATGGGCCTCGAGCGGAACTTCCGCCTCATGGGACGTGCCGGTCTGAATCAGGTGTCGTCGGCGATTCGGGCCAACTCCACGCCCGCCGAGGCCGAACCTGAAGCTGCCGACGAGTAGCGCGCGCCTCCCCGCCGGTTCTCCATGATTGGCGACCCCGACGAACGTCATCTCGAACCCGTGTCGATCCCAGACGACGTTGTCCCCTTCGCCGACTTCACCGCGCCCGAACCGCTGGAAACCGAACCACCGGCGCTGGCCCGCTGGCTGGCGTTTGCCGGCATTCTGCTCAGCGCACTGCTGGGCGGCCTCATCGGATTCGGGACCAGCGATCTCCTCGGGTTTCCTCGCTGGGCATCGGCTCTGTCGGGGGTCGGTTTTGCCATCGGGTGTGCGATAGGTGTGGGCGTCGTGGCCCAACTCACCCTCAGAGCAATGAACGAGTGGAACGCCGTCCACCATCCAGAGGATCAGCGATGAGCGACGTCGATTGGAACGCACTTCGAGAGCTCGGAATGGCGATGGCGGCCGAGGCTGGCAAATTCGCCGTGGCCGAACGCGGGTCCGCCGTCATCGACGTGGGCACCAAGTCTTCGACGGTCGACATCGTCACCGCCGCCGACGAGGCCGCCGAGGTCCTGATCACCGCTCGCTTGGGACGAGACCGACCCAACGACGGGATCGTGGGTGAGGAGGGTGCCAACCGAGACGGAACGACCGGTCTCACATGGTTCATCGACCCGATCGATGGCACCACCAACTTCTTCTATGACCTGTCGGGGTGGGTCGTCTCGGTAGCGGTTGGTGACAACAATGGCATAGGTGCTGCAGCAGTTTTCGATCCTGTCGCCGACGAAATGTACTCCGCGTACCGCAACGGAGGAGCCTGGTTGAACGGCGAGCCGCTGAAGACCCGAACCACAACAGCGTCGTTGACTCACGCTCTGGTCGGCACCGGGTTCTCCTATTTGGCAGACCAACGCCAGCAGCAGGCCGAGCTACTGGTGAAGCTGCTCCCGAGAGTCCGGGACATCCGACGACTAGGGTCCGCCGCCAAGGATCTGTGCCTCCTGGCCCGGGGGTCCTACGATGCCTACTACGAGGCGGGCCTCAATCAGTGGGATCTGGCGGCCGGCTGGCTGATCGCAGTTGAGGCCGGCGCCCGAGTCGAATTCCTCGCTGCTCCCGAAGACGGGAGACCCGTGCTCCTCGGTTCGGCGCCCCAGTTGTTCGATGAGCTCGCCACAATCATCGGCTAGACAGTCCCACCTTTGGGCAGCCCGCGTCCAACAGGAGAGGTTCTCGACCTCACTGGCCCCCATCAACGCCGTTTTTGAGGCACCATAGGGGTGTGGGGACTCACATCTTGACAGTTGAGGACGACGAGCGCATTCGGCAAGCGGTCAAGCTCGCGCTCGAAGAGGAGGGCTGGGACGTCACCGAGGCAGGCACCGGTGAGTCCGCGATGGACTCCTTCACCGAAAGCCCTCCCGATGTCGTACTGATCGACATCAACCTTCCGGGAATGGATGGGTTCGAGGTGTGCCGCCAATTGCGTCGCGAGAGCGACGTTCCCATCATCATGGTCACCGCACGAGCTGACACCCACGACGTGGTTGCCGGACTCGAAGCCGGAGCTGACGACTACATGACCAAGCCGTTCGCTCCCAAAGAGCTATCGGCGAGAATCCGCGCCATGCTCCGTCGCAGCCGCAACGCGGAGCAAGGCAACATGCAGCGCGTGAAAGTAGGCGAATTGGAGATCAGTCCGGAGGAGGGAATGGTCACCCAAGGCGACACCGAAGTGCACCTCACCAAGACCGAGTTCAAGCTTCTGTGCGAGCTGGCATCCCAGCCCGGCAAAGTCTTCAGCCGGGAGGTCCTCCTGGAGCGCGTCTGGGGTTATGACTACTTCGGCGATGGCCGGCTGGTCGACGTACACATCCGCCGGCTCCGGACCAAGGTTGAACCCGACGCGGCGAGCCCTCGCTACGTCGTGACCGCGCGAGGCCTTGGCTACAAGCTCCAGCCCTAGTCGACGGCGCTTTCTCGGCCGGATCATCGGGCTCCGGGCTCGAGTGTCCTTGTCGTACGCCCTAGGAGCCCTCCTCCTCTCCTCCGGAGTGGCTGTGAGCTCGTTCGTGCTGGCACAACGCCAGCTGCTCGCCGAGACCGAAGGACTCGCCGTTGCGCAGATGTTCAACAACGCAGCCGATCTACGTCGCGACCTTCAACTGGAATCGGCAGAGGTTCCAGACATACTCGAGGGGCTGCCGCGGACGAACAACGCTGAAGTCTTGCTGGTGCCAGGAGACGGTGAACCTCGTTCGCTCTCGGGGCTCGTCGTCACCGATATCCCAACCGACCTGCGGGCCTTGGTCGTGCAAGGTCAGGCAGCGAGCAAACGGTTCCAAACCGCAGACGGCGGCAAGTTTGCCGCCGGGGTCCGAATTTCAGGAATCGATGCCGACTACTACGAAATTCTGTCGTTGACCGACACCGAAGCCACCCTCGCAACGTTGCGTCGAATCCTGATCGGCGTAAGCGTGACCGCCACGATCCTCGCCGCAGGGCTCGGCTACTACTTCGCTCGACGTCTGCTCCAGCCGATAACCAATGCTGCTCAAGCCGCCGAAGCGATCGCAGGCGGCGACTTCGATACGCGCCTGGGCGAGCAGTCCGATCCCGATCTGGCCAAACTCACCAGTTCATTCAACGACATGGTGGAAGCGCTGCGGTCCCGAATCGAGCGTGACGAGCGGTTCGCATCCGACGTGTCCCACGAGCTGCGGTCGCCCTTGATGACCCTCGCCGCATCGGTTGACGTGCTCGAACATCGACGATCCGAGATGCCGGAGTCTGCACGACGAGCCACCGATCTGTTGTCGAAAGACCTGATGCGGTTCCAACGACTCGTCGAGGATCTCCTCGAGATATCCCGACTGGATGCCGGCGCAGTCCACCTCGACACCGACACCTTCGAGGTAATGGAGTTCCTCCGGAGGGTCGTCGCCCAGGGGCCAACGCCCGGCGTTCCGGTGGAGACCGACGAGCCCGGGGCCCTCGTCGTCAGCGGGGACAAGCGACGACTTCACCAGGTCATCCTCAACCTGCTCGACAACGCTCGCAAATAC
>JBLYYW010000245.1:0-8512 GCA_048550155.1 Acidimicrobiales bacterium
CACGGGACTTGGATCCGGGCTGGTGGAGCGGGCGATGAGATCTCGAGCCGAACGTTCACTCGAGGCCGAGAACAAGGCAATCAAGGCCGCCGCCGAGGGCTGACCCGAAACGAACCTTACGGCCGGGGCGGTACCACTATGTTGTCGAATGCGGCCCGTATCTTGGCGTCGTTCTCGGCTGGCACATGGTCGGGCCAATGGGACTCGAGGGTTCTCGTGACGTAGTCGTGCGCAACGTCCTTGACATTCCTCGCACCGGCATCCACCCAATCATCGGGGCTGTTCCTGTCCCCAACGAGCGGATAGGTGTACTCGCTTTGCATGATCGACAACGTCTGCTCGTGACCGAGGAAGTGGCCGGCGCCGTACACGACGTCGCGCATCGCTTCGGTGGAGAGGCTGTCAGGCGTAATCTCGATTCCCCGCACCGTGCGGTTGATCGCCCCCAGCATGTCGTTGTCGATGACCATCGCCTCCAACGAACACGCCATCAGGCTTGCCAACATCCCAGCGGATTCGTACACGATGTTCGCTCCGGCGTTGGCTGCCAACGAGATGGCCAGTGACTTCTCGTGACCTGCTTGGTTGTCGGGAAGTTTGGAGTCAGCCATGCCGGCTGCCACCCCAACCGGGAGACCCAAGTAGCTTCCCGCCACCTGGGCAGCTGCCGCATTGAGGATGGCCTCCTCGCCGCTGCCGCCGCTCATCGCGCCGGTGCGCAGATCGGACACGAATGGCCAGAGCCCCATGATGCATGGATGCCCGGGCGTGATGAGGTTCACGCACGTCAGTGCCGCCAGGCACTCGGCAAGAGCTTGCACCAACGAGCCGGCCAGCGCGGCAGGCGATGTTGCGCCCGCCTGTCCAGCCGACAGCAGGTTGATGGGCATGCCGACCCGCACCTGTTCGGCCATACACAACGCCGAGTCGTGGGCGAACCGCAGAGGCGGAACCACGAACGTGTTGTTGGCCATGACGAACGGGCGCTTGCGAAACTCGCCCTCCCCACCGAGGGCAATGTCGTACATGGCTGCCACCTCGTGCACATGGCCGGGTTCGAACATCGAGGTTCCCTGCGGCTTCGAGGTCCCGATCATCGTGGCGTAGGCGGTGTTGATGTCCACATCGCGGGACAGTTCCATGTCCCGAGCGACAACCATCCGTACGAACATGTGAATGTTGTCGAGTGTGTCGCCCAGCCGGGCGGTGTCGTACACGTCCTGCACTGTGCTATGTCGGAACCGTTCGGTTTCGTGGTCCAGCATCAACACCGCGGCGCCTGCGGTGCTGAAATGCACTCTGTTGCCCCCAAGTTCAACGCCGTCGTCACCATTGAAGCTGTGCAGCGTGATCTCTTTGGCGGCCGAATCCATGCATCGCCGTACAAGGTCGCGGGGGAAGTGAAGACGGTCATGTTCGTCCATGTGGCCGCCTGCTGCGGTCACGATGTCGATGAACTCGGGCGTCGCCTGGCCCATGCCGATGTCTTCGAGCATGGTGAGCGCAGCTTCGAAGACCTCGCCGCACTCCTTGTCGGTGAGCGGCTTGAACTTGCCTCCTTCGATTCCTGGCCAGACCGCCCGGGCATCCTGTGAGAGCGGTGCTTCCCGAATCGCCACGCGGGCGGCTCGCCCTCCTGCACGTCGTCCCATCAGATCCCCCTACGCTCGTGGCTTTTCGTTGCTCGGGTCATACGCAGCATCGGCGAGCACCTTGGCCGAACGCATCTCACCCATCAGCTTGATCTCGAGATCGGTCCCGGGTGCTTTGCATGTGGGATCGACATAGGCGAACGCCAGGCTGGTGCCGACGCTGTGGCCGTAGGTTCCCGATGTGGTGAGGCCAACCTGTTGACCGTTGCAGTACACCGGTTCATTGCCACGGGGGTCGTTGTCGCTGGTGTCGACCGAGCAGTAGACAAGGATCATCTCGATGTCATCGCCCATGGCGAGATGTTGCATCGCTGCATCCTTGCCCTGGAAGTCGATGTCGTAGTTCACGAAACGACCCAGATCCGCTTCGACAGGGGTGATTTCGGTGGTGAGTTCAGACCCCATCGCCTTGTACGCCTTTTCGATCCGCATGCAATTCATGGCATAGGCGCCGTAGTGCACCATGCCCAGCGGGTCACCGACCTCGACGATGGCGTCGTACAGCTGTGGTAGCTGTGCCATCGGGCAGTGCAGTTCCCATCCCAGCTCACCCACGTAGCTGACCCGCAGAGCGATGACCGGCACCCCGGCCACGGTGATTTCCTGGCCGGTGAGCCAACGGAAGGACTTGTTGGTGAGGTCGGCATCGGTGAGGCCGTCCAGGATCTCCCGGCTCTTGGGTCCTGCGACCGCCAGAATGCCTCTGTCCTCGGTTATGTCCTTGATCGTCACGTCTTCGTCGGCGGCAACGTGATGGACCAGCCAGTCCCGGTCGTGGAACTGAGCGGTGATCCCTGAGTTGAGGTAGTACCGGTCCTCAGCCAGCTTGGTCACGGTCATCTCGGCTTCAATCCCGCCCAGCGTCGTGAGGAAATGGGTGAGTCGCATCCCACCCGTCTTCACCGGCATCTTGTTCGCTGCCATGCGCTCCAGGAAGCTGCCGGCGTCGGCGCCGGCGACTTCGAACTTCGCAAACGCACTGAGGTCGGCGATACCGGCCACCTCACGTGTGCCTCGCACCTCGTCCGCAACGGCTTCGAAGGCGTTGGACCGGCGGAAGCTGTGGGCTTCGGGTTCACCGAAATACTGGGGCCGTTCCCAGCCGAAGATCTCCTGCCACTGCGCTCCCCTGGCGTCGAGCCGGTCATAGATGGCGTCGACCTTCTGGGGGCGACCGGCGAACCGTTGCTCACCGGGCATCCGGGTGGCGTACATCTCATGGAACTCATCGATCGCTTTGTCGATCGCATAGCGGCCCTTGGGACCAGCGTGATCTCCGAATCGGCGTGGGTCCATCTCTGCCACGTTGACTTCGGTTTGACCATGCACCATCCACTGAGCAAGGTGCTTGCCAGCGCCCGGTCCCTGCGTCACCCCGATCGAGGCACCGGAGCAGTGCCAGTAGTTGTTGTGGCCCGGGGCCGGGCCCATCAGGAAACCGCTATCGGGCGTGTGCGTGATCGGGCCGGAAATGACGGTCTTGATGCCAGCCTCTTGGAACGCGGGGATCCGGTTGCCGGCCTCGATGAGCCACGGCATCAGCTGATCGAGGTCGGGCGGAGTCAGATAGAAGTGCTTGTCCCAGTCGATCCCATCGATCCCGTAGGTCTGGGCATTCTCACGTTCGTAGGGACCGACGAGAAGACTGTTGATCTCTCGGCGGTAGTACGCCGACGCTCGCGGATCACGAACGATCGGTGGCTGGAACGTGCCGAGATCGGTGATCTCCTTCATCGGCTCGGTGATCAGGTACTGATGGATGACCGACACAATCGGCACGTCGATGCCGGCCATGGCACCAACCTGTGGTGCGTAACAGCCAGCTGCGTTCACCAAGTGATCACACATCACTCGGCCCTTGTCAGTGATGACCTCCCAACGGCCGTCGGACAGTTGGTTGGTGTCGGTCACCAGGGTGTGTTTGTGCACCTTGGCGCCGAGCTGGCGCCCTCCGGCGACCATGGCTGCCGACGACATCGAAGGATCAGCCCACCCATCGTTGGGTGTGTGAAAGCCCAGCTTCACATCCGAGACATCCATGAACGGCCAGTGGTCGAGGATCTGCTTGGGTTCCATCAGGTGGCTCTCGTTGCCGACCAGCTCCATGATCCCGTGTACGTACTTGAACCAATCGACCTGGTCTTGGGTGAGGGCGAGCCGTATGGCCCCGGTGGCGTGCCAGCCACCGCTCATGCCGGTCTCAGCCTCGAGCGCTGGGTACAGCTCGGCGGCAACCTTGTGGTTCTTGGCCATGTTCAAACTGCCGATGAAGTGTGGAATCAGTCCGGCGGCGTGCCAAGTGGAACCCGACGACAGCTCCCCCTTCTCGATCAACAGCGTGTCGGTCCAGCCCTCGTGGGCGAGGTAGTAGAACAGGCCGGCGCCCATGGCACCCGCACCGATGATCACTACTTGGGCTTCTTCTTGCATTGGTTTTGTGCTCCTGGCTGGCGGGATCAGACCTTCACGCGCTCATTGCGCGGGTCATAGAACGAACGGATTGAGGGCGTGGCGGCGACCGGGATTGCGGCGACTTCGATTTCGAACCGACCTGTCTCCAGCCATTCTTTGGTAACACCTTCGGCGTTGTTCAGGTACCCCATGGCCAGCGCCCTGCCCTCGGCATAGCTGAACATGCCGCTGGTCGTGCGACCAACCACCTCACCGTCACGCATGATCGGCTCGTCGTGATACAAGAGTCGCTCGGTGTCTTCGAGACGGAATTGGATGAGCCGCTTGGTTCGAACTGTTTCAGCCTTCTGAGCGAGAAGCGCTTCCATGCCACGGAATCCGCCCTCTTTGTCGTAGGCACAGGTGAAGCCGAGCCCGGCCTCGATCGGTGTGTCTTCGTCGGTGATGTCGTGACCCCAGTGTCGGTAACCCGATTCGAGGCGCAGGGTGTTCATCGCGTGATATCCGGCGTGGGTCAGCCCATGGGAGGTGCCCGCCTCGATCAGCGCATCATGAAGTGCGACCGCGTCTTCGTTGGCGACGTAGAGCTCCCAGCCCAGCTCGCCGACATAGGTCATCCGAATGCTGAAGACGTCGATCCCGCCGACGTTGAGGTTCATCGCGGTCCCGAACGGGAATCCGTCGTTGGAGAGGTCCTGGTCGGTCAGTTGGCCGAGCACGGCGCGGCTGTTGGGTCCCATCAGACCGAGCATGGCGATCTCATCGGTCCGATCGGTGATCCTCACCTCGTAGTCCCGAGCGGTCCTTCGGAGCCAGTGCCAGTCGCGGTTGGCCGCCGCCGCCCCGGTGACCACCATGTAGCTGTCCTCACCGCGGCGGGTCACCGACAGGTCAGCCTCGATCCCGCCCCGATCGTTCAGCCACTGGGTGTAGACAGCCTTCCCGACCGGGACGTCGACCTGGTTGCAGCTGATCCAATTGAGCATCTTCATCGCCTCGGGGCCGGTGACCTCGAAGTTGGCGAACGATGTCTGATCGAACAGACCGACGGAGTTCCGTACGGCGTCACACTCCCGTCCGCTTGCATCGACCCAGTTCTGCTTACCCCAGCTGTACTCGTACTTCGGAGCTTCGCCCGCGGTTGCCATCCAGTTTGGGCGCTCCCATCCGGCCACCTCGCCGAAAACGGCGCCTGCGTCGGCGAATCTCTGATGTAGCGGCGACAACCGTTGGCCGCGAGCGCTTTCGTACTGCCGGAACGGCCAGTGCATTGCATAGAGAAGTCCGAGACTCTCCGAGATCCGCTGTTCGAGGAAGTCTGGTTTGTTCTGGAACGGGAACGTGCGCCGGATGTCAACGCTGGAAAGATCGCTCGGCGGGTGGCCATCGATGATCCAGTCGGCCAGCACCCAGCCAGCTCCGCCGGCGCTCTGAATACCGACCGAATTGAACCCGGCGGCGATGAAACAGCCGTCGACTTCGTTGGACTCACCGAGGTGATAAACCCCGTCAGGGGTGAAGGCTTCGGGGCCGTTGAAGAAGAGCTGAAGACCCACCTCGCCCAGCTTCGGCATGCGATGGATCGCCCGCTCGAAGATAGGACCCACGTGATCCCAATCCTCGGGCAGGGTCCCGAACATGAAGTCACGAGGAATGTGATCGAGGTTCCAGATCTTGCCGCGCGGTTCAAAGAAGCCGGCCATGATCTTGCCGGTCTCCTCCTTGAAGTAGGTGTAGTTGGTGGGATCCCGCACCGTCGGCATGTTCGGTTTCACCTCCTCGATCGGCTCGGTGACGATGTAGAAGTGTTCACACGCCTGAAGAGGAACGCGGATTCCGGCGGTCTCGGCGAGCTGGCGGGTCCACATACCACCGGCGAGCACCACGGTCTCGGCCTCGATGTGACCCTGTTCGGTATTCACCCCGCTGATACGTTCACCTTGGGTTGTGAGGTCGGTGACGGCGACCCCTTCGATGACCCGGGCCCCTTTGGCCTTGGCGCCCTTGGCGAGCGCCATCGTGGTGTCAACCGGAGAAGTCTGGCCGTCCCTGGGGATGAACAGCGCGCCGACCAGATCGTCGATGTTGAGCAGCGGTTGGAGTTCCTTGGCTTCGTCCAACTCGAGTTCGCGGATCTCGATCCCGACGGTCTTGGCCATCGACATTCCTCGGAGCAGTTCTTCCCAGCGTTCCTGATCGGACGCGACCGAAATCGAACCGGGAGTGCGGTAACCGGTCGCCTGTCCGGTCTCGGCCTCCAGATCCTCGAAGAGACGTGCGGAGTATTCTGCGAGTTTGGTGAGGCTGTGAGATGATTTCAATTGGCTCACGAGACCCGCTGCGTGCCAGGTGGTACCGCCGGTGAGCTGACCCTGCTCCAGGACGACGACATCGGTGACGCCGCGCCGCGTGAGGTGGTAGGCGACCGAGCAGCCGATGATGCCACCCCCGACGATCACGACCTGGGCGCGGTTCGGAACTTTTGCAGCCATGTAATCCCCTTACGAAGGCCCTCGAGCCGGCCGGGCCCAACGGTAGCAACAATCGATCCGCTATGCGGGGTGCATCATAGAACGAATGGCATGTATACCTTGAACACATGGCCGGCACCCGTCTTACCCCTCGCCAACTCCGAGCCATTGCGGCCGTTGTCGAACTCCGCAACATCTCTCATGCCGCCGTCGAGCTCGGTGTTTCCCAGCCGTCGCTCAGCCGCATGATCACCAAGATCGAGGCCGACCTGGAGACCGAGTTGTTTCAGCGGGACAGCAACGGAGTTGTTCCGACAGAAGCGGGTGAAAGACTGGCCGAACGCGGTTCGGAGGTAGTGCGTCAGCTCGACGACATCGAGGACGAGATTCGTTCGCTCGACGGAAACTTGCACGGTCGCGTGTGTGTGGCAATGCCCGACACCACGGCCCATGCGCTGTTCCTCCCGGTCCTGGATCGCATCGCCTCACATCATCCCGACGTCGAGGTGAGAATGATGGGCGCTCACCCGAACAACGTGCCCCTCGCACTGTCTGCGGGCGATGCAGACGTCGGCGTGGTTTCGAGCGCGCATCGCCATGAAGGCCTGGAGTTGCGGACCCTCGTCACCGAATCGCTTCACCTTGTCGGCCCATCGCAACGACGCAAGCGGCGCGGACCGGTTGATCTCGCATCGGTCGCTGAACTGCCTCTTGCCCTACCGGGAATACAACCTGGCCTTCGCCAACTCATAGACCGGGCGTTCTCCAGCGTCGGGCTTCGGCCCAACGTCGTTCAAGAGGTCGACTCCCAAGACGCACTCGTCGAGTTGATCCAAGCTGGCCGCGCGTACTCGATCATGGCCTATGCCGGCGTGGTGCGCCCGGCAGCTCGTGGTGTGGTCGATGCCTACGAGATCAACAACCCAACCATCGAGCGCACCCTGAGCACAGCATTCCGGCGCGGCCGCACACCGACCCGGCTGATGCTGGCGGTCGAGGCCACTCTCCACAATGTCGCAACGGAGCTTGCAGCCGAGGCCCGGTGGACGCCATCGGAATGACCGGCGTCAACCTTCTGAGAGGAACTCAGACGTTGCCCACACGCGGGTAGTCAGACGACGCTCAACCTCGGAGATGTAGTTGCTGGCCCGAGGGGTGTACCACTCGCCGGCGTACCACCGACCGATGCAACCCCAGCCGTCCCCTGCCGCGTATTCTCTGCCCCGTTCGCTGTCGTTGAGCCAGGTCTGGCGGCCCTCGTAGCAATTGCGCCAGACGGCGTAGGCGTAGTCCAGGCTGTACGCCGTCGACTCCGACGCTCCCGGGAACGCGTCCTTGAAGAACTTGTACTTGATCTGGAGAATCCCGATGCTCTGAGGGCACTCGTTTGCCTTGCCGTCTGATCCAAGGCTGTGGCCTGGAGCACAGTCGGCGGCCGTTTCGGTCCAGTCGCCCAGGAATCCCTGGCGCCACCATGTCTCGGTTGCAGCTTGTGCGCGCACAATGTCCGCTGGCAGGCCCCACTTGCAAGCGGCCCACTGGATGATCTCGTCGGTGGTTCCTGTCATGTTGCCGGTGACCCGCCCGAACTCGGCTCCGGACAGCGTCGGTCCACCTGCCCGCGAGTTGGATTGCACATTGGCGGCCCGCACCTCCGGAGCCGACTGCACTTGAGCCCGGCAGGCATCATCGGTAGGTAACGCTGAGCCGGGCGGCAGGAAACCATCGCTGTCGACGGTGGGTTGGGTCGAAATCGTCGTCGAGGTCGTCGCAGGTGCAGTGATTCTGGATGTGGATTCCGTGGTTGACCCAGGTTCGGCGTCGGATGTCGTTGGAGAGGTTGTCGAGCCCGGCGCAACGGGTGCAGGAACGGTGTCGAACGAGTCGACTGCTCCGGGTGCGTCCGAGTCGTCGAAGCTGAGAGGGTCGGCGGCGTCGCTCTCTTCATCGGACTCCGCGGGGATCGTGTCCAATTGC
>JBLYYW010000246.1:0-6784 GCA_048550155.1 Acidimicrobiales bacterium
AACGACTGAACGTGCTGGCGGCAGAGCGAAGGAGGTCGCCGCCAAGGTCGGGGAGGATTCCCCACAAGAGCGTTGCGGCAACTGCGGCGACGATCGCCACCGTTGCAGCGGGGGCGAGAGTGATCGAGCCGGTCGGGGTAACCGCGACACCTTCATCGGGTGTGTCGGCCGACGTGAGGAACATGCTGACGATGACCTTGAGGTACAGATACGCACCCACGACTGCGGCCACCATCGCTGCACCCGCGAGCACGTAGTACTCGCCTCGAACTGCCGCTTCGATGACTCCGAACTTCGCCCAGAACCCGCTGGTGAAGGGGATCCCTGCTTGGGCGAACAAGAGCACAACAAGCAGTGCAGCAAGGATCGGTTTTCTGGCCGAGAGGCCGGCGTAGTCGGCGAGATCGTGTGCGCCGTCACCCCGTTGTCCCACGAGCGTGGCGACTCCGAAGCTACCGCACACCATCACTGCATATGCGAAGAGATAGAACAGAACCGAGCGAGATCCCAGCAGCGCGACCCCGCCGTCGGCTGAACCCGCTGCATAGAGGCCGATAAGGATGAAACCGGCGTGGCTGATCGAGGAGTAGGCGAGCATCCGCTTGACGTTGTCCTGCCGGATCGCAAGAAACGATCCGACGACGATCGACAGCAACGCCATTGCACCAATGACGGGGCGCCAATCTCCACCCACCTGAACGAAGGCTGACAGGAACACACGAGCCAGTCCGGCGAAGCCGGCAACCTTGACCGCCGACGCCATGAAGCCGACCACCGGGGTGGGTGAACCTTGGTACACATCGGGGGTCCACATGTGGAAGGGTGCGGCGGAGATTTTGAACCCGAATCCGACCAGCAAGAGCGCCATGCCCGCCAACAGGAGCGACGAATCTTCAACCGGGGTCAGGCCCCTGTCGTTGGTGAGGGTCAGAGCAGCTCCGATTTCGGAAAGCCTTGTGGACCCAGTTGCGCCATAGATCATTGCGATGCCGTACAGGAAGAACGCTGACGACAATGCGCCAAGCACGAAGTACTTGAAACCGGCTTCCTGGCTTTCGGCCCGTCGTAGATGAAGTGCTGCGAGCACATACACCGCAATCGACAGGATCTCAAGCCCGAGGAATGTAACGATCAAGTCCTCGGCGGCAGCCATCATCAGACCACCTGAGGCCGACAACAGGATCAACACATACCACTCTGGGCCGTCGAGCCCTTCTCGCCGGAGATAATCGTCGAGGAACAGTGCTGCAAAAAACACTGATACCGAGATGATTGCCGCGATGAACAGCGTGAAGTAGTCGATGCTCATCGCACCGTCGAGGACCACAATGCGACCGCCTGAATCAGTGACCCTGTTCCAGATCCAGTACAGCGAGACACCGGACCCGACTGCCATGGCTGCGGTGTAGAAGGATGGAAAGCTTCGTTCTCGTGTCTGAGGAATCAGGGAAGTGATCGTCACGAGGACCACTGCGCCGACGGCGGTCAGTAGGAACGGCCACAGCAATGACCACGGAACCTCGGGCGTCTGCACGGTCTGGGCCAACATCACTCTTCGACCTCTCCGCCTTCGGCCTTTTCCTCAGCCTCGTGGAGCGCCTCGATCAGTAGATCTCGCTGATCGTGTTCGGATGGCGCTTCGGGTTCGTCCTCGGTGAAGCCATCGACATTGGCGGCGATGTGTTCGATGAGTTCGTCGACGGCGGGTTCTATCCGCTCCAGCACCGGCTTGGGATAGACGCCCAGGAACACGATGAGACCGAGCAGCGGAGCGATGCTGAAGAACTCCGACGGGCTGAGATCCCGCATGGATGCGTTCTCACCTTCGGGTTCGCCGTGAAAGACCCTTTGGTAGGCCCACAGCAGGTAGAGGGCCGCAAGAATGACGCCGACGGTAGCGACGACAGCCCACCAGCGAGCCCGGTCGTTGAATGCGCCCAGTAGAACCAGGAACTCGCCGACAAAACCGTTGAGCCCGGGAAGACCGATGCTGGACAACATGACCAGCGTGAACACGCCCGCGAAGAGAGGTGCGGCTTTTTGGAGTCCTGTCAGTGCCGAGATCTCGCGTGTATGCCGACGCTCGTAGATCCATCCGACCAGGATGAACAAGGCGCCGGTGCTGATGCCGTGGTTCACCATCTGCAACACACCACCTTGAATGCCCTGACTGTTCAGCGCAAACAGGCCCAGCATGATGAACCCCAGGTGAGCGATGGACGAGTACGCGATCAACCGCTTCAGGTCTCGCTGCATCGTTGCAACG
The DNA here is from genome assembly GCA_048550155.1 of Acidimicrobiales bacterium. Taxonomy (GTDB): domain Bacteria; phylum Actinomycetota; class Acidimicrobiia; order Acidimicrobiales; family SZUA-35; genus JABDIY01. Next base: position 2,267 of record JBLYYW010000246.1, read on the forward strand.
ATGGCGCCATAGATGATCCCGATCACGCCGAGGGTCAGGAAGACCGGCGCGAGGTCATAGGACGCCTGGGGGAACAGGTACAAGCCGAACCTCAGGAACCCGTAGGTGCCGAGTTTGAGCATGACGCCGGCCAAAATGACCGAGCCGATGGTCGGAGCTTCGGTGTGGGCATCAGGAAGCCAGGTGTGGAGGGGGAACAAAGGAACCTTGACCGCAAAGGCCAGCGCGAAGGTTGCCAGTACGGCCCGCGCCTGGTTGGTGGTGAGGGCTTGGGCCTCAGCCAGCTCTCGAATGTCGAAACTGAGATCGCCGGTGGAGCGGGCCGTCAAGAACACGACAGCCAGGATTCCCACCATCATGAGGGCCGATCCGGCCATGGTGTAGAGGAAGAACTTCAGTGCGGCGTAGACACGATTGCCGTGGCCCCACTTCCCGATGAGGAAGTACATCGGGACGAGAACGATCTCGAAGAACATGAAGAACATCAGGATGTCGAGTGAGAGGAAGACTCCCATCGAGCCGGCCATCAGAATCATCACCCAGAGGTGGTACTGCTTCGCGTCGTGGTGGGCACTGGTTGCGAGCAATCCCAGTGGGAACAGGATTCCGGTCATCACGACGAGGAACAGAGAGATGCCGTCGACTCCGAGGGCAAAGCTGATACCGAGGTCGCTGATCCAATCGCGCTCTGCGACGAACTGGAACCCGCCATCTTCGGCGACGAACTTCCACATGAGGTAGATCGAGATCGCTCCTGTGATGGCCGAGCCGACCAGTGCGGTGATCCGAGCGTATTCGTCTCGATTGGTGGGGAGCAGACCGATCACCAGTGCGGTCAGCAGCGGAACGACGATGAGGGCGGGGAGCACTGGGAACGACGCGGCCTCGACGGCCTCTGCTGCAAACATCATGACTGCCACAACCGTGAGAGGAACCAGAGCACGACACCAGCCGAACCGATGACGATGCCGAGTGCCGAATTGCGTACATAGCCGGTCTGTAGGCCACGCATGGCCTGACCGATACTTCGAACCCCCGAGGCGACGCCGTTGACGATGCCGTCGATGACCCGCCGATCGAAGAGGGCGGCAAGCTCGAAGCCCTCATACCCGGGCCCGCCCGCAATACGGGCATACGTCTCATCGACATACCAGGCCCGGGCAAACGGCTTCTTCTCTATCCTGCGCGGGTCTACTTTGCCGCGCAGGTAGACCATGAACGCCGCATAGATCGCAGCGAGCGCGCAAACTATGGCAACGACGGCAAGCCCCCACTTGGTGGAGGTTCCCACGAGCAATTTGGCCTCGTTCCCGAACAGGCTGGTCTCCAGCCAGTGCTCCAGGAAGTGCAGATCCTTGGAAAACGGCAGATTCAGGGCACCTGCGACCACGGCCCCGCCCGCCAGCCCTACCAGGGGAACCGTCATGGTCCACGGCGACTCATGCGGGTGGTATTCCTGCCTTCTCTTGTACGAGTCCGGCATTTCGGGCTCGAGTTCGCCCAACTCGGGCGCCTGGGAAAGGGCGGTCACGTGAGTGTCCGGCGTCGGCAGTTCTGATCGCGTGGCGGCGAGGGCGCGGTACGACGCCTTTGCGGCGGCGAGCTGTTCGGAGGCGGAATCCACCGTTGCGTTGGCATCGGCCACCGTGGTCTGAGCTTTGGACAGGTTCTCGCTTGCCTTCGGCACGCCCTTCTCTGCCCTGGCGAGGGCCTTGGCCAACTTCTCGTGTGCGTCGTCTTCTGCGCTCACAAGGGCCAGGGCCTCTTTGGCGTCGTTTAACTTCTCAGCTGCGACTTCGACGGCCGCGGTCTTCTTTTCGACATCTCCCGCGGCGTTGTCGACTGCCCCGTGCGCCGCCGCCAAAGCCGCTTCGGCTTCATCGGTGGTAACTTCGGCAGTAGCCAGCTGACCCTCGAAAGCGAGCTCAATCTCTTCTGCGGTAGCGTCGAAGAATCGGGTCCGACCGAAGAAGGTGAGGATCACCTGCCGGGTCATGTAGAACGCTGTAAGCAGGGCTGTGACCAGGCCGATAGCCCAAAGCGCCTTGTTTTCATTCCACGCGTACAGCAGGATTTCGTCCTTGCTCCAGAACCCCGCAAAAGGTGGAACACCGGCTATCGCCAACCAGCCGACGATGAAGGTAAACGAAGTCACCGGCATGAACCGGGCCAAGCCACCCATTCGTCGCATATCTTGCTCGTCGTGTAGCCCGTGGATCACAGAGCCCGAGCCCAGGAACAGCAGTGCCTTGAAGAAAGCGTGGGTGACCATGTGGAATATGGCGGGCACGTACGCACCAACCCCAACGGCCAAGAAAAGATAGCCCAGCTGTGAAACTGTGGAGTACGCCAGCACCTTCTTGATGTCGTTCTGGGCGACTGCGACAGTGGCGGCGAAGAGTGCCGTGAGTGCACCAAGCCAGGCCACGAGATCGACCGCCCAGCCATCGGCGGCGGCAAGAACCGGGTTCAGGCGTGTGAGCAGGTACACGCCGGAGGTGACCATGGTGGCGGCGTGAATCAGCGCCGAAACCGGAGTCGGACCCGCCATGGCGTCTGGCAACCACACATATAGCGGCAGCTGAGCCGACTTGCCGGCCGCGGCCACGAGGAGCAGCAGCACCATTGCGGTTGCGGTGCCCGTAGTGAGGCCGGGTGCCTCGGCAAGGATGTTCGCGTAGTCGATCGAGCCGATAGTGGCGAACATCAAGAACATCGCCAGCATGAACCCGAAGTCGCCTACGCGGTTGGTCACGAACGCCTTCTTGCCGGCTGAAGCGTTGGCCGGGTCGGTGAACCAGAACGAGATCAAGAAATAGGAACACGCGCCGACGCCCTCCCAACCGAGGAAGGTCATCAGCATGTTGTCGCCGAGCACCAGCACCAACATCGCAGCCGCGAACAGGTTCAGGTAGAGGAAGAATTTGGAGAAATTGGGATCCCCATGCATATAGCCGATGGAATACAGATGAATCAGTGCGCCCACACCGGTGATGAAGAGACACATCGTGACCGACAACGGGTCGACGAGCAGGCCCGCGTTCACACTGAAGCTCCCAGCCGGAACCCATTCGAACAGGGTCTGTACGAAGAACCGTTCTCCGTGCTCCTCTGCAACCAGGCCTGCAAAAACCGACACGGTCGCAGCGAAGCTCACCCCCATTGCACCGAATCCAAGCCACCCGGCCAGGGGTTCACCCAGAAGGCGGCCGAAGACGAGGATCAGAGCGAATCCAATGAGCGGGGCGGCCGGGATCAGCCATGCGAGTTCAAGCATGGCTATCCGCTCAACGCTGCGACGTCATCGGCATCAGCCGAGGGGTTGCGACGCAGGACCGCAACAACGATGGACAGCCCAACCACTACCTCGGCCGCAGCCACCACCAGCACGAAGAACACCGCTGTTTGGCCCGAGAGGTCATTGAGGCTGTTGGAGAAGGTGACGAACGTGATGTTGACGGCGTTCAGCATCAACTCGATGCACATGAACATCACCAGCGGGTTTCGGCGGATCAGCAGACCGGTTGCGCCAATCGAGAAGAGCAGCGCGCTCAGGATCAGGAACCAGGTCTCTGTGAGTTCCACTAGCCCTCTCCCCTACACACGACGGTCATCTTCTACTCGACCGCCATTCCCGGCTCATCAACCACCAGATCCTCGCCACCCTTGTTACGAACCAGGACGACCGCACCAACGGTGGCGATCGTCAGGAGCAGCGCAGTTGCCTGGAACGCGAGAATGTTACGGCTGAACAGGTCTTCTCCCAACTGTTCAATCTGGCTTCGTTCATCGATGGGCTGAACCACGGCCTGTTGACCCGTGAGTGCGACAGCACCCTCTTCGCCACCGGGGCCTGAGAGAAACAATCCTCCCAGCGTGAGGGCGAGGATGATGGCACCGAACAGCAGACTCAGAGGACGTTGACCCACCAGTGGCTCGGTTTTCACGTCAACGGCGGTGTCGACGCCCAACAGCATGATGACGAACAAGAACAGGACGACGATGGCACCGGCATACACCACGACCTGAACCAGCGCCAGGAAGTGGGCTTCCTGGATGATGAAGACGACGGCGACACCGAAGAACGAAGCGATCAGGCTCAGTGCGGCGTGCACGGGATTCGAGAATCCGATGACGCCCAGTGCACCGCCCAAGACGATGGCACCGGCTACGAGGAACGAAATCACGTCGACCATCAGTGATGACCTCCGTGATCGTCGTGCTCTTCCTGCTCCTCAGCGGCGAGCACCGAGCTGGCGTCCTTTTCTTCCTGGGGAAGATCGCCGTGCCGGACGCCGTAGCCCAACTCACCACTCCAGCCGGTTCCCAGGTAACTGGCTTTGCCCGACGGCGCAGTGGCCCGCATCCAGCCCGATGTCTGGAGGTCCTCGTCGGGTCGCCAGTCCTCCCACGGGAGCTGTTTGGGCATTCCTTCGTCGTCCACCAGCAGTTCGGCTTTGGTGTAGATCGCGTCGCTGCGGTTTGTGAACGAGAACTCGAACAACTTGGACTCGGTGA
>JBLYYW010000247.1:0-4627 GCA_048550155.1 Acidimicrobiales bacterium
CGAGGTGGACTTCGAACAACGGAGCAAGGCGAAGATGGTCAGCTACGGGCTGGCGTACGGAATGGAGGCCTACGGGCTCGGGCAGCGACTCGGCATCAAGACGTCCGAAGCCGCCGACATCCTCGACGCGTATTTCGAAGGCTTCCCCGCGGTTCGGGACTACATGGACCGAACGGTGACCGAAGCTCGCAACCGTGGCTACACCGAGACTCTTTTCGGTCGCAGGAGGCTCCTGCCCGAACTACGCAGCGACAACCCTCGCGTCCGCCAGGCAGGCGAACGTCAGGCGATGAACGCAGGAATCCAGGGTCTCGCAGCAGACATCTTCAAAGTCGCGCTGGTGGGCCTGGATCGAGCGCTGGTAGCGGAAGGGCTCGATTCCAAAGTAGTTCTGCAGGTTCACGACGAAGTGATCTTGGAGGTGCCCGACGGCGAACGCGAGATTGCCGAGCAGATTGTGCGGGCCGAACTGGCGGCAGCTTTCGAACTCTCGGTTCCCCTCGAGGTCAACCTCGCTTTCGGCTCTACATGGGCAGATGCCAAGGATTGAGCAGAAAACTTTCCGGGTTCGAACACTAGCGACGTTCGAGTGAATAACACCCTCTGAGCTGGGTGAACACCGACGGTGACCGATTTGGCCGGTTGAGTGCGTACCGGTTTTGGCGGCATAGGTCGTTTGCCTTACATGCTGGGCCCGCTAGGTTGCTGCGCCGTTACGCAATCGCAACATTAAGGCCGGGAAAAACATGACTACATCATCTGCTCCGTTGGCGACGGAGCGTCGCTGGATTTCGCGCGTTGGCGCGCTGATCGTCTTCTTCTGTCTGATCGTGGCGGTGCTGATGGTTCCTTCGGGGGCTCAGGCAGCCGATCCACCCATCCTGTTCGGTGCCACGCCGCCCCGCGATGGCAACGCGGTCAGTGCGCTTCGCAACTTCGAGGCGCAGTTGGGCAAGAAACTCGGCTTGGTCCGGGTGTTCCTGCGGTGGGATGAAGCAGGCCGGGGTCAGCCGTACCACGACGAGATCCTGGACGGCGGACGGGCCATGCATCTGTCTGTGAGAGCAAAACGCCGCAACGGCCCGCTGATGACGTGGAATTCGATCGCCAACGCTCAACCGGGATCGCAGATCCACAACGAGATCGTTGCGTGGGCCGACTACTTGAAAGGTCTCGACGGCGAAATCTGGTTCACGTTCAATCAGGAACCCGAGATCAGGGTCAACGATTCTCAAGGCTCGCCACAGTCGTTCCGGGCCGCCTACCGGAAGGTCCACCAGGTTTTCCAGCAACGTGGCGCAACCAATGTGCAGCACGCCTGGGTGATGTCCAACTACGCCTATGAACTGCAGGTGAAGAAGCCGGGTGACCGCCGGGCCGCTCTCCAGTGGTATCCAGGAGACGACGTTGTCGACCTGATCGGGTCCGACCCGTACGACTGGTCCAACTGCCGGACCGACAACGCTGCGGTGAACCGCCCGATGGGCGAACTGGTCAAGTACTTCCTGACCTTTGCACAAGCCCATCCCAACGAGCGACTCGTCCTGGGAGAGTGGGCGGCCTCGGCCAACCGGAACGTAGGATCCCAGGCCGGCTTCATCGACGGCACCCGCGAGCTCTTCAAGCGACCCGAATGGTCGCGGATGGCCGGTCTGTCCTACTTCGCGACCAACGACCCGACGTTCCCCAATTGCATCTGGGATCCGAGGGGGAGTGCGGCGTCGATGCAGGCGCTGCGCAACATGCAGAACGATGCTGCCTACGGGGGCGCCAACGGTGGTGGAAACCCACCCCCGCCCCCTCAGGGTGAGAAACTGACCAACGTCTTCGATGGCGCCGTCAACTCGGGCCAGTGGCGTGCGCACTATTTCACTCCGTCGACGGGCGGTAACTACCGCATCGTGGTGAAGTGGAACGGCTCGGCGAGGTTGCGCAGCGACATTCGAGTCTCGTCGAACAATGCGTGGTTGGGGGCGGACATCTCCGAGAGCAGTCCGCTCACCTACAACGCTTCGCTCCAATCTGGTCAACGCTTGCAGCTTGCGGTCTGGTCGAGAGGCGGGTCGGCCGACTACGACGTCGAGGTCTGGCGGCTGTAGCCATGATGAACCGCCATGATGAACCGCCATGATGAACAAATGCCCGAGAGCGTTATCGTGGAGGGCTTGCCGGGAGGTTCCCGGCGTCTCCGGTACGCCCGTGTACTCGAGACTTCCAGAAAGTACTGCCTAGCTCCGTGACCGATACAACCGACACCCCAACCGAACCAATGACCGACGCCGAGGCCGGGGCCTATGTGCCCCGACAGATCATCTTCAACGATCTCGCCGACACACTCGACGAGGCGTATACCACCTCGATGGTCTCCATCGACGATGGGCAGATGGTCAAAGGCACCGTGGTCAGGGTCGACAAGGACGAAGTCCTGCTCGACATTGGCTTCAAGAGCGAAGGTGTGATTCCCTCCCGAGAGCTCTCGATCCGAAACGATGTCGAGCCCGGTGAGATCGTTTCGATCGGCGACGAAATCGAAGCTCTGGTCCTGCAACGCGAGGACAAAGAGGGGCGTCTGCTCCTGTCCAAGAAGCGGGCCCAGTACGAGCGGGCGTGGGGCACCATCGAAGACGTCAAAGAGGCCGACGGTATTGTGTCAGGTCCTGTCATCGAGGTCGTCAAGGGCGGTCTGATCGTCGACATCGGCCTTCGTGGCTTCCTGCCGGCTTCGCTTGTGGAGCTGCGCCGGGTGCGCGACCTCCAGCCCTACGTCGGCCAGACCGTGCATGCCAAGATCATCGAGCTCGACAAGAACCGCAACAACGTGGTGCTGTCTCGCCGTGGCTACCTCGAGGAGACACAGAAGGAACAACGCGAAGACTTCCTCGAAAACCTCAAGCCGGGCGAAGTCCGCAACGGTGTCATCTCCTCGGTCGTCAACTTCGGCGCTTTCGTCGATCTTGGGGGCATGGACGGACTCATCCACGTGTCAGAGCTGTCGTGGAAGCATGTTGATCACCCCAACTCGGTCGTCCAGGTCGGCGACGAGGTCACCGTTCAGGTGTTGGAAGTCGATTTCAGCCGGGAACGGATCAGCTTGTCGCTCAAAGCAACCCAACAAGACCCGTGGCAGGAATTCGCCACCAGTCACCGGGTTGGCGAACTCGTGTATGGCCGGGTCACCAAACTTGTCCCGTTTGGCTCCTTTGTTCAGGTCGGCGATGGTATCGAGGGCCTGGTACACATCTCGGAGATGTCGGCCCACCACGTGGACCTTCCCGAGCAGGTGGTCACCCCCGGTGAAGAGCTGTGGGTCAAGATCATCGACATCGACCTCCAGCGTCGCCGGATCAGCCTGTCGATCAAGCAGGCTGCCGAAGGTGGCGTCGTAGCCCAGGAGTACCAGGAACACTTTGGCGAGCATGCGTTCGATGCCGATGGCAACTACATCGGCCCGACCGAGGTCGATCCTGCCACCGAAGCTGCGTGGGCCGAGTATTACCAAGAGCTCGAAGAGGACAAGGTCGACGCCGAAACACCGTCGGTCTACACCTCCGAAGCTCCCGAAGCCGCGCCCGCTGAAGAAACTGCCCCCGCATCTGAAGCGACCGCCGAGGATCCCCCCTCGCCTGAGAGCGCCTAGGTTCGCGGCTTTTCGAGCCTGCTCGGGCTGTTGATGCACGTGAGATGTAGCAACAGCCCGGGTTCAAAATTCAAGAATTGCTAAGCCCGAGGCCCAAACCGGCCGACAGGTTCTCCTGAGTACAAATGCGCCGGCTCCGAGCCGGCCTGACCTTCAGGAGAGTGTCGTGAACTCACGGCGAACGATCATCCTTTTTGTAGCAATCGCAATGGCGGGCCTGGCGGCGATGGGTCTGTTGATCTACATCCGCGGGATCGAGGACAATGTCTACGCCGGACGCGAGCTGGTGTCCGTCTGGGTCGCTGAGGGCAACATCCCTCAGGGCGCCAGCGGCTCTGACCTCGAACAGCGGGGCCTGATCGTGGAGAAGCCGATTCCGGCTGAGTTCGCTCCCGATGCAGCCATTGCTGTTCCGGGAGAAGAGATCGTTGGGCTCGTGGCGGTCAATGCCATCCCGGCCGAACAGACCATCGTGAAGGGCATGTTTGCCGCTCCTCAGGTCGTGGCGACCGGTGTGACAGACCGACTCGAAGAGCGAACCATCGACGAGGAGAATGAACGCCGTCGAGACATGACCACCTACACCTTCAGTGCCGGCGGTCAGAATGCCGTCGCCGGACTCCTGGAGCCGGGTGACTTCGTGAACATCATGACCCGATATGGCGCTCCCACCGTCGACGCCGAGGCCCAGGGAGAAGAGTCCGAGGCCACCGACGGTGAGGAAGTAACCGAAGAGACCCCCGCCAGTGGTCGCCAGTTGGTCGGTGTCTACAAGAACGACGCCGCCATGGTCTATCAGAAGGCAGAGATCCTGGCGATCGGAACCGCCCTCCCCGCAACGGTGGAGAGTGCCGAAGGTGGCGAGGCAGCGCCAGCCGGCGGTTTGATCACACTCGCCGTCCCGGTCGACGTGGCCCAGATCATGCACGCTCTTGACGACTTCTACCTCACGCTGGTTTCACCCGACTACGAGCCGTGGCCCATCCCGCA
>JBLYYW010000248.1:0-3886 GCA_048550155.1 Acidimicrobiales bacterium
ATTCACCCCGGCCATAGGTTCATCGAGCATCACGATCTTGGGTTTCACCATCAGCGCACGGGCCATTTCGAGAAGTTTGCGCTGACCGCCCGAAAGTGTGCCTGCGAACTCGTCTCGCATGTGGTCCATGTTGAACCGCGACAGCAGCGAATCAGCTTCGGCCTCGATCTTCTGATCCTGTTCCCTCCACAGAAAGGGCAGAACGGCCTTGAAGATCGACTCACCCTTCTGCCCGGTGGCACCGAGCTTCATGTTCTCGAGCACTGTCATCTTCGACAGTGCCTTGGTGAGCTGGAACGTCCTCACCATGCCGAGGTTGGCGACCTTGTGGGCCGCGACACCTTTGAGGCTCTGCCCCTCGAAGACGGCCTCACCGGTGTCGGGTTCGTCGAAGTTGGTGAGGAGGTTGAAGAAGGTCGTCTTGCCGGCGCCGTTTGGGCCGATCAGCGCCGTGATCACTCCTCGTTGGACTTCCACGTACTCGACATCCACAGCCTTGAGGCCACCGAAGCTACGAGAGACATCGGTTGCAACGAGAATGGGATCGGGTTTCTTGGCCCCCGGTTCCTGCGCCACATTGTCCAAAGCTTTGGCGGCGTCGGATCGGTTGTCGGTGTCAGCGGTCATCGAGCGCCATCTCTTCCTTGTTGCCGAACAGCCCCTGGGGCCTCCGCCATGCGAGGAACACCAGCAAACCTCCCACGAGCATGAAACGGACCTGACCTACCTGGGTTCCGGTGAGCAGCCACTCGGGAATCACACCCTCGGAGACACCGGAGCGCATCACGCTGTCGGCGAAGGCCAGCACACCCCAGAGGATCATTGCGCCGACGACGGGACCGAAGATCGTGCCGGCCCCCCCGAGGATGACAGCAACCCAGGCGAAGAACGTGACGTCGGTGATGAAGTTGTCGGGCTGAGCGGATTGGGTACCGATCGCCCGCATCATGCCGCCGATGGCTCCGATGACACCGCCCAGGATGAGCGCCTGCATCTTGTAGGTGAAGACACTCTTGCCAAGACTGCGCGCTGCATCCTCGTCTTCCCGGATCGCCTTGAGCACGCGACCCCAGGGACTGTTGATGAGCAGGTACGTGAATCCCACCATGATGCCGACTGTGATCCAGCCGACCACGAACACCCACATCTGATTGCCCTGGAACAGGTTGAAGAAGTACCGCTGGCGCGGTTGGAACGGGCTGAGGGCGTAGAAGTCCTTGGCGAAGCCGGACAGGCCGTCGGATGAACCGGTCCATTTGTCCAGGGAAGGGGTCCGAGCGATGAGACGGAATATTTCTGCCGTAGCGATCGTGACCATCGCGAGGTAGTCGGCTCGAAGTCTCAGAGTCGGGATGCCGAGGATGAGAGCGAGAATCACCGGGAACACAAAGATTCCCATGAACACGCCAAGCCAGAACGATCCTCCGAACGTGATGACCGTCATCGACAGGCCGTAGGCACCGGCAGCCATGAAGACTGCCTGGCCGAAGTTGAGCAGACCGGTGTACCCGAAGTGGATGTTGAGACCGATAGCAGCGAGAGCGAAATAGATCGCCTGATCGCCGATGAGCCCGCGGATGGTGTCGGAAATGATCGAAGCGAACATCAGCCGATCCTTTCTTTCCGGCCCAGAAGCCCTTGGGGTCTCACGAGGAGAATGAGCACCAGAGTGAGCAGGGCGCCGATGTTCTTGGTGTCGGACGGGATTATCAGGGTGGACAGCTGAATGAAGACGCCGACGACCAAACACCCCAAAAGCGCCCCGTAGGCGGTTCCAAGTCCTCCGAGGGTCGTACCGGCAAACATCAGCAACAGCAGACGGAAGCCCATCTCCCAGCCAATCGATTCGGTGAGACCGAAGAGAACCCCGCCCAGTCCGGCCAAGCCACCACCGGCGATCCAGACAATCCGAATCACACGTTGCACGTCGATTCCCGACGATTCTGCGAGATCACGATTGTCTGCGACGGCTCGCATCGCTTTGCCAATTCTTGTCCGCTGCAGCGCAAGGCCCACCATGAGCAGCACGAAGAGGCTGAAGAAGATGATGAAGATGTCCTTGGGAGGAAGTGAGAATGGGCCGAAGTCGATGCGCTTCTGAATGCGGTAGTCGGAGTAGAAATGAGCACGTCCGCCGAGCCGGTACAGGATGAGGTAGCGAAACAGGATCGAGAAACCGATCGAAACGACCAACATCGAGATCAGGCTGGCGCCCTTCTTTCGCAGCCGAGACCAGACGAGCCCGTCGAACAGTCCGCCCGCCATTGCCGTGACGGCCACAGCGATCGCACCAGCGAAAACCAGGCTGATCTTCCAGTCGAACCAGCCATTGAACGCGTACGCCGTGACAGCCCCCAAGGTGACGAACTCGCCATGGGCGAAGTTGACAAGCCCAGTGGTCCCGAACACGAGGGAAAGACCGATGGCACACATACCGATGATCAGACCCAGTTTGATGCCGTCGACAAGAAGCTGAATCACCTTCACATCGCCAGGGGCGACGTCATCGGCACCAGTGGATCCGTCGACAACATCGGTTCCGCCGTCAGCGTCGCCGCCTCCTGTCGGGACCGGATCACCGAGCGGAAAGAGCAGATTACGATTGCGGCCTTCGTTTAGGGAAAACGAAAGGGAGGTTTTGTCGGGGTCTCGCAGCTCCACCCCTTCGGGCAGGGTTGCGGCATCGATCGTGGCAACATACTCGCCGCCGCCCGGGAGCACCACGCTCCATGTTCCATCGGGACCGGTGACCCCGATCTCGGCAAAAGACCCGTCGGCGGACTCGACCAGTATCTCGACGCCCTCGATGAGAACGTCTTCTGCTCCCGATCGATCACGGATTGTCCCCCCAGCGGTGGTCTCTTCCTGGGCACCGGCCGGATTGGCTGCGCCCACGAGGAGCGCGAGAGACGCCACGGCGAACCCGAGTACCACTACTACGGACCTACGCATCATGACTGCGCTGCTGTCATGATGCCGCGCCCACGCTCGGACTCTGAAGACCTAACAAGTTCCCTCCCCCAAATCACCAACTCGCCGAGTGTAACGGATGACACACATCGACTTGTGAAATTGGCGCATTGCACATGAACGACTCGCACAACAAACGACACCAAAAAGCCAGTTGGTCCGAGCCCCGAGGCTCGGACCAACATTCATTTGCGCTATGGATCGCTGGTACTAGCCGTCGATCTTTCCTTGGATCGAGTCCACTACCTGAAGAACTCCAGCGCCATCAAACTCGAGGATGAGGATCGAGGCCTGGGTGGGCTCACCGGCGGGACCGAACTCGAGAGGACCGGACACACCGTCGTAATCGATGTCCTTGTCGTCTTCGAGAAGCGCCTTGCAGTCGGCGAAGGTGGTGCACTTCTCGCCGCCCTTGGTGAGCTCGTTGAGCTCTGGACCAATGAGGGTGGCATCGTCGCTGTTTGCTGCGATGGCGCCCAGTGCGACCAGAACCATTGCATCGAAGGTTTCAGCCGAGTACGAGTAGTCCTCGAGGTTCGGATCGATAGCGTCGAGCTTGGCCTTGAAGTCGGCCAGGGTTCCGGCCACATCGACGCCTGGGAGCGTGCCACGCATGCCGGTGACCACACTGGGGTCATCGAAGCTCGTGGCCAGCGAGTTGGCCATATTGCCATCGGTTCCGTACACCATCTTGTCGGCCGGACCAACGCCGGCTTCGATCATACCGGTGAGGATCTTGGAGGTCTCATCGAAACCGATGATCACGATGGCGTCGGGATCGGCTGCCACAACTTCGGCGATTTCGGCGTCGAAATTCTCGGCCTTGGGATCGTACAGGACATCGAAGACCACAGAACCACCGGCGTTTTCGTACGGCCCCCTGGTTGCGTCGAGCAGGCCCGTGCCGTAGGAGTCG